>CAZJWK010000010.1:0-45126 GCA_964549595.1 uncultured Sphingobacteriales bacterium
CTTTGAACCATTTGTTTGATTTGTCAATTTTTTAGAAAAAAATGGGTATGAGCGATTATTCCCCAGAAGCCTCCCGGCAAATGGACCAGTTATTGGAAAATTCTACTTCTGAGGGTAATGCCATTGATTTTGAACAGATTACCTTAGGCCAAAAAGCTTGGTCGCCTGAGGTGGTTATAGAAAACACGGAAGGGTTATTATCTGGCAATCGTAAGAGACGGATCGAAGAGGTTTTAAAAGGGCGAACCTTCACGGTGACGCCTGTTATTGAAGGCCTTGTTAACACGGGTAATGTCAGTGCTGTCATTCGGACTTCTGAAGCCATGGGTTTCCAACCCTTTCATTTTATCAACAATGGGGGCAAATTCAAGCAATCCGAACGGATTAGCCACGGAGCGGAAAAATGGTTAAGTGTCTGGCAATGGGAAGATCCCATTTCCTGTGCCCGTTTTTTAAAAGCTCATGGCTACAGAGTGGTTGCGACTACCCTGGACAAACAGGCAAAGACCCTTAGCTCCGTTGATTTTACTCAGCCGATAGCCCTTGTTTTTGGCAACGAAGCCGGTGGTGTTACGAATGAGATGCTTAAGGCTTCAGACCAAACCTGTTATATTCCCCTTACCGGCTTCACCCAAAGCCTGAATATCTCAGTGGCTGCGGCGGTAAGTTTAAGCCATGCGTATGAACAAAGGTTGAGGAAACAAGGTTATCACGGCGATTTATCCCCGGATCAGATGAAGTATTTACGGGCTTTATTTTATTTCAAAAGTGTGAATAAAGGGGAGGAAGTATTGAAAAAAATGGGGTGAGCAATTGTCCTGTTTCTTTTTAAAAAGTGTTCAGGGGATTAAACATTTTGAGGAACTATTGGTTATTTTCTGTAATCAAAATGTAAAAGGCGGAAATTCATGGCGGATTCAGATGTGATCATTATCGGTGGTGGTGTTGCCGGAATTAATTGTGCCCGTCATCTACAAAAAAAAGGAATTAGTTATTACCTGGTTGAAAAAACCGAAGCTTTGGGAGGAAGGATTAAAACCGATCACTATAAGGGTTTTTTACTGGACCATGGTTTCCAGGTGTTTTTGTCTGCCTATCCAGAAGCTGCTCAAGTGCTTGATTATGAGGCTTTAAACCTGCATGCTTTCCGTCCGGGCTCTATTATCCGCATAAACGACCGGTTTGAAAAAATTACTGACCCCGCCAATCAACCATTCCAGGCATTGGGATCGCTTTTTTCGCCTATCGGTACCATTTCTGATAAGTTTAAACTGGCCTCGCTTCGTAACCGCATTATGAATAAATCCCCGAACACGATTTTTGATGAGGATTATGAATTGACCACCCTGGAGTATCTCAAGAAGGAAGGGTTTTCCGATAAGATTATTGATCGATTATTCCGACCTTTTCTGGGGGGTATTTATTTGGACAGTAATCTTAGCACCTCTTACAAAATGCTGGAGTTTGTTTTCCGGATGTTCTCCGAGGGCGACACCTGTTTGCCTGAAAAAGGAATGCAGGCAATACCGAATCAATTGGCTTCTGATCTGTACCAAGAACGGATCTTGTTAAACCGTAAAGTTAATGCGGTAGAAAATACAAGTATTAAGCTTGAAGATGGGGGAAGCTTAAATGCCAGGGCTGTGGTAATGGCTACCGAAGCTCCTCATGCTGCTCATTTGTTGGGTATTAAGGAAATTGATGTCCCGTTTAACCGGACTTCCTGTTTTTATTTTTCCGCTGAGAAGCCTCCGGTTGATGATCCTTTATTGGTATTGGACGGGAATAGGGAAGGCCCTGCCAATTCGCTGGCCGTGTTAAGCAATGTGGTCCCAAGTTATGCTCCTGCCGGTAAACATTTGTGCTCCATTTCGGTCATTGATGAGGCGAATATTCAAAAACCGGATTTAAAAGACCAATTACTCAGACAAATGGAAGATTGGTTTGGCCGCAGCGAGGTAAAAAATTGGGAGCACTTAAAAACCTATCAAATTGACTATGCGGTGCCTCCGAAGGGGCCTAAGCATTTTATCAAAAATTCCCGTAATTTGAATTTGAAGGACGGCCAATTTATTTGTGGAGATCATTTATTCACGGCTTCTACCAATGGCGCCCTTGCCAGTGGGCGTCATGCGGCTGAACAGGTTAAAACCTGGCTTACCCGGTCTTAATGGTTTTTGGTACCCAATAACTGCACAGCCACCTTTCGACTTCTTGAACGGGTATCGAAATCCACGAAGACAATTTGCTGCCAGGTTCCGGTAATCAGTTTACTGTTTTGGAAGGGAAAGGTTTTAGAGGTGCCGGTCAGGAAAGACCTTAAGTGAGAAGAGCCGTTGTCATCACCCCATGTTTTGTTATGCTGATAAGGCACCCCGTAGGGCGCAAATTGCTCAAACATCCGGGCAACGTCCTGGTTGATCAGGCCCGGTTCATATTCGATAGTGGTTATACCGGTGGTGGAACCAATACCAAAGACGGTTACCTGGCCTTCCTGGAAATCATTTCCGGAGATAATTCGGCTAATTTCGGAGGTTAAGTCAATAATATCGGTTTGCCCTTTTGTTGAAAACTCAATATAGTGGGTTTCTAAGGTTACCATTTTAACGGAGGTTTAAGGGTTTTCAGAAGAATATTTTGGGGGCAAAGATGAGCAAACCAATGATTGTAGCAAAAATTGCTGCCAAGAGTACGCCACCCGCAGATACGTCTTTTATTCGCCCCGCTTTTTTATTGTATTCGGGATGAGTAAAGTCCAATAACCACTCAACAGCCGTGTTTAATGCTTCGGCACTCCAAACCACACCCATCGCCAGGAAGATGGCAATCCATTCCATGGTTTTGACCTGAAAATACCAGCCCAATACTAATACAACCAAACTCATGAAGAGGTGGATCTTTGCATTGACCTCTTTCAGAATCAGTATTTTAATGCCATTAATCCCGTTTGAAAGGCTCCGGAATAAGTTTTTTAATCCTTTAAACTCCATAGCAGCATGAAAGTTAGGAAAAAGTTTCGATTTTGAATGATTGAAAATTCGATCGAAAAAATCCTTCTGATAAAGGCTTGGTTGAAAAAGCTTGGGGTTGGTTCAAAGGTTTTAAAATAGCCTATTTTGCTTTTACGGGGTTGGTATTTTAGCCTTTTAAAGAGGGTAATAACCTTTATCAAGTCGATTAAAGCGAAAATGATAAGAATAAGGGATGCTTTACCGGTACCTGAAACTTTTTTAAACCCCATACCCTCCGACTACAAAAACCCCGTAAAGCAATAATAAAACAATACCTGCCCAGGGAGTTACTTTCTTCGAAAGCACAAGGAGTACTGATAGGAAAACCACCGTTATTAGGGCAACCGGGAGAAAAAAAGTTAAGACCTGGCTGTGGATCGTAAGAGGGTTTACCAATCCTATGATTCCGGCATTGAAAAGGAAAAAAGCCATAATAGACCCAATGACATTACCCAGTGAAAGGTCCGGTTTGCCTTTAAGGGCAGCCGGAAGTTCCCGGGCTAATTCCTCGATGCTGACCAGAAAAGCCAGAATGGTCATGCCGTAAAAAGTTTCAGAAAGGTTAAGGGATGCCAATAAAGTTTCTGAGCTTATGATAACCATTTCACTGCCTCCGATAATGGCAACCAAGGAAAACCCAAAAAGGCCCACGGAAAACCACTTACCCGGTAGTTTTTTTTCCTCCAGGGATTCGGCTACCTCACCACCAGCTTCCACCTGGATTCCTTTCTTATTCAGGCTGACCAAGTAGGTTACGCCTAAGCCATAACCTGCCAACAGGATCAGACCATCTAAGCGCCCCAATTCCTTATCCAGAATAAGCAGGGAAAACAGGATGGTGGACAAAAGCGGAACCATTAGGATGCTTTTCGGCAATGTTCTGAATTGAACAGGAGCCAGTAAAGCTGTGATGCCTAAGGCCAATGCAATGGCTACCATGACGGATCCCAATATGGAACCGGCTGCTATGCCTGAGGCTCCTTCATAGGTCCCGATGGCCCCAATGCCCAAATTTTCAGGATCGAAGCCAATGAAAATAACACTTAGTAAAAAAGCAGAAACATTGAAATGTAAAGCGGTACCCACTAACCCTTTAACCAGTTGCTCAGAGAAAAAAATAACCAAAGCCAGCCCTGCGATTAAGAGTATAATGGCAATGGGTATGCTCATGGACTCATGTTTTTCTTTATAACAAACCCTGCTATTTTACACCGGGCAGAAATATTGAATTGCATGCCCGGTAAAGGAAAAACTTGCCTTTATTCCATTTCCAAATGCGGGATCCGCTGAAAAAGGGCATAAATATAAGGTAGTTCGGTGCCATTGGGGGCTTGTTCATTTTTATTGAAAGCCTCAATGAGCTTATAGCCCGGCCCCATGAAATGGCGCAAAGCATCCTCATTATATTTCCTGACCGCTAATCCGGAACTGTGATCAGGGGCGTCCAGGTTAAAAGCGGAGAGTATGACATAGCCCTCTTCCTTCACAAGCTGGTTCATCAAAGAAAAATAATTCAGCCGCTCTTTGAAGTGGGTTAAAAAATGAAATACCGCGCGATCATGCCAAAGACTAACTTTTCCCAGATCCTGTAACTTTTGAGGATGGGTTACATCGTCTACAACCCAACGTACTTTTTCGGCATCTCCTGACAGGTGTCCTTGGCTTTTCACCAAGGCATTCTCGCTTATATCATTGGCGATCACATTTAAAAACCCCCTTTCAACAAGGTTTTTAATGAGTACTGAGGCACCTGAGCCAATATCAATAATGGTATCATCTTTTCTTAAATTACATTGATCGATTAAATAAAGGCTTGGCGTGGCTTCATTTTGGGACCAGTTCAGGTCTTCAATGCCTTTCCCTTCGTAGACTTTTTCCCAGTGGGTTTGCTTATCAGCGTGTTTTTCTGAGTTTTCCATAATTTTTTTGTGGGTAACAACTTTTTCGGCCAAATGATTAGAAAGGACTCCGAAAAAGTACCGGTTAATTTAAAGCTTAAAGGGTCTCTTGAAAAATTTTTTTGAGCAGCTATTAAACCGTTTTAGCGGCAATGGTGTACATTAATTGCTTTGCTGTTTTTCAATTTGCTTTTTTTCTAATTTCCTCTGGTTGGCCTTATAAGGCCTTACCGTAAAGCCTTTTTTCCTTAATTTTTTCAGGATGCCATCTGAGCCCGTTAAATACTGAACCGGAATAGGCATAAAGGTGGATTGTTTTTTGACCTCGGGGACCAATTTTTCAACCCATTGCTTGATTACCTTTTTGCGCAGTTGTTCAGGATATTCATTCAAGTGTGGTGAGGCTTTTATTTTAGCTTTTGCCGCTTTTTTATAGTCAGGCGCTTTGTAATAGAAATTCATGTGTTTGAGCTGTGTTTTAATCGAATCATAGGCATTAACGGTTTTTAAAAGCACAGCAGCCTGATGCTCATAAGAAAAATACCGGGAATACTTCTTAACCAGGTCTTCCTTATTAAAAACCTGTTTTTGCTTGAGCTTCATACTTTTATTTGTGGATTCAAGGATTTCATCCAAATAAGTTTGGTTATTGTAGCAATTGTTAATGTTGCCATGAATGTACCGGTTGACAATTAGTGGTGGATTTTTTTGGTATTGATCAGGATTCATTTTCATGGTTTGCTTTATGAAATCCCTGACCTTTTTTCTTGGCTTTGCGTCATACAAGGAATCCAGCTTAATCCCTTTTTCCATTTTTACATGGGACAAAAGGTATCTGTTAAGTTGCTTTTCATTGACTTTATAAGGAACCAGTGCCACTTGGCTTTTTGATAAAGCCCTGTAGTAAAGGTTACTATATGGTAGCCGATTAAAACATTGGGGAAAAATGGTTCCCATGATGAAAGAGGAATTTCCGCTTTTCATGCTTGTGATCTCCCAGATCATGGTGTTTTTGTCAGGTTTTTCGGGACCTTTTTGGGTCTGTTCTTTTTTAAAAAGTCCACAACCGGAAAACATGAGGAAGGTGCTAAATAATAAAATTCTAAGGAAAATTTTGAAGAGAGGTGGGATTATCATAAACAAAAAAGGTTCGCTTAATACATCGCCTTGTTTTTAACGAATACTCGGGTTTAAAGGTTGCCCTATTTTTTGGCGCGGTATACAAGGGCAGGAGGTGCATTTTTCCAAACTATCCTCGAATGATCGATCAAATTGAATTTGCCGGGAAGTTTTTTGCGGTAGATTCTACCAGAGGGCAGGAAAAGGCCATGAATGTAGGCGAAGGTTAGAAACTCCCCACCCGGATTCAGGCTTTCGGTAATAGATTCCAATAATATTTCCTGGAAACGGGGTTTGAAAAGGGACCAAGGAAGCCCCGAAATAATGCAATCAACCCCTTTTAACCCATGATGGCCTAAGTAATTTTGTATGTTGTGCGCTGAATCCTGATAAACCGTTACGTTGGGGCACCTTTTCTTGGTTTCCCTCACAAAAAAAGGATTAATTTCCATGGCAAAAAATTCTGCCTCAGGGGAAAGGTTTTCCTGTATTTTCCGGGTTAGTGCTCCCGTACCTGAACCCAATTCCACAATGCTTTTGGCCTTACTAAGATCTGCGGACTTAATGAATTGTTGGCCCAAATGCTTTGAGGAAGCACTAATGGCTCCGGTATTCCGGTAGTTTAGGAGAAATTGCTTGAAGAAGCCCCTTACTTGACGACCCATATTAGACTTATCCATAAGTTTCTGAAATGGATTGTCAAATTTAATAAAAATTCTCAACTCAAAGATCGAACAGATTTTTTCGGGGTGCACAAGAAAATTACGCTAATGAGTATGTCTATTAATGTGAATGATTTTCACAGAATACCGCTTCTTTTCCTTGGAAGGACCACGGGTAGGCATTCAAAAGATCAATTCAGAAAAAATCAATGATGGTTTTTTAGTCCTAATGTGAAACTGCTACAGAAATTTGTCCTGCAGCCGTTTTGCCTGATTACCCATCTTTGGCTCAGATAGCCATTAATTGCCTTTCATCCAATTTCGCCATTTCACTTTTTCCAACTGCCGTTGAATAATTAATTCAGCAAGGTGCTCAGGAATGAATTCCGTTTTCCCTTCTTTTAAAACTTTTTTAAAAGCCTGTTCCGAAACATCGATACGGTATAGGATATTCAGCAGCGCATCCTGCCGATAAGCCATTAAGTGCTTAATGTGTTCAATCAGTGCCTTTTTAAGGGCTTCATAAGCTTCACCGGAATCATGATATTCATCGCTAAGCAGGTTTTGCAGGTTAAAATGCTTTTCAATGAGGTCGGCCGAAACCCGGAGGTCTTTTATGGGAATCAGGCCTTTTTTATTCATCGTTTAAAAGGTTTAGTTCCTGATTCTGGAATTGCTCAATAATACCCAAACCAAACAGGGCAAAATCATATTTCACCGGATCCTCAGGATCATAGCCTTTCAAAACCTTCGTTAGCTCCAGGGTTGCTTTCCAATCTGGTTGCTTTCGTTTAAGCAATCCCAGGTTTTTCGCTACGCGAGCCACATGAACGTCTATCGGACAAAGTAATTGAGCGGGGCGAATACGGTGCCAAATGCCAAAGTCCACGTGATTATCATCTTTCCGGACCATCCAGCGCAAAAACATGTTCAGTCGTTTACAAGAAGATTTTTTAACGGGTGTGGCAATATGCTTACGAGTCCTTTCAGGCATTTCCGGTAAGTGGCAAAACAAATTATGAAAATGAATCAAACCTGCTTCCAGGTTTTCTGCCGAAGATTGAAGGGGTTTAACAAAAGCTTCCTCCAGGCTCTCATGATTCTGGTAAAAATGGTTTAAGAAATGGATGAAATAAAGTATATCCGTTGGCTGGAAAGTCCGATGCCTGAAATCTTTAAAACGTTTTAGGTCTTTTTCCTTGTGGTTAAGAATGAAATCATAGGGAGCCTCTTCCATTTTGGAAATCAGCTCACGGCACTTGTTGATTATGGTTTTTCGCTGCCCCCAGGCCATGATGGCAGCCAATAAACCGGTGATCTCAATATCCTGTTTTTTGGAAAAACTTCTTGGAATGGCAATCGGATCATCACCGATAAATGAAGGGTTATTGTAAAAACGGGCTTTTTGGTCCAAAAAAGCCTTTAATTCCTGCTCATTCCCCATGATTGGAAAACATTTTGAAGCCGGTAAAAAGTTTATCCCGGATTAAGTAATGAATTTTTTTATTCCTTAAAGGAAAAAGAAAATCAATCCTTTTGGTTCACCCTCGAGTTGGCTTTCTAAGTCGGAGTTGGCTCGATTTAACGCATTTATTAAAAATACTAAAGCACTTTTCGAATGCATGGTTTCGGTTTATTCCTTAAAGCTGTACCCCGCAAGGCAGGGTAAATCCTTTATGGTTTCCTCTATCTCTTCAATGACAGATTCCGGCCAAGGAATTAGCCACCTTGATTGATTGGGTTTTTGATAAAGAATGCTTTTACAGGATTCTATGTAATCATTGTCAATGGTTAATCCTAAAAAATTTTGCAATTCGGTGAGGTATTGATCGGGTTCACTCAAAAAGTCATTTATCCGTAGGTGAAAAAATGCTTCTTTGTTAAGCTTTTTGCGGGTTTCTTCGACTACCCTGGCTTGCTCTAAGTAATTATTTTTTTCTTTTTGAAAAATTGTATCGGTGATACGTTCTACATTTCCTTTTGCTTCATGATAGGCCATTGTGGCAATGTTATCAAAAGGGTTTCTGCTAATATGGATTACTCGCAACTTTTCGTTGATGGTATGGCGCAAACGGTCTAATAATTCCGGCATATCCCTTAACCATCGGGAGGTATTGCTTCCTTTCTTATCTCCTATCAACTTTAATTCTTTCCAAGTACCTTGGTATTGGCCGGGGACCTGGTAAGAGTAGCCTGTTTGTATCCGGCCTTTTTGTCCGGTTTTCATGGCATTTTTTAGCAATAAAGCGTAAAGTTGCTCGCGGTTGAAACCATTGTTAATGTAAAACAGGGCATCTTGTTCATGGGCGATGGCTGCTTCCGGATGGGCATCCAGTAAAGAGCCGATCAGGGAATGACTGCTTCTGGGGTAGCCTATAAAAAAGCTGTAGGCCTTAATTTGGTCAAAATAATGGGGATGCTGGCTTAAAAAATTATTGGCCCTGAAAAAATCCTTTTTTAACCGTAAGTTTCGCTTCGCTTTTTTGGTCCAGCTCATGCTGGTGGTTTTTCTTGTTTCAAGAAATAACGCTAAGGGCATTTTTCAGGTCACTCAATAAGTCGGCTTCATCTTCAATGCCCACACTTAATCGAATGAAGCTATCTGTTACGCCAAGCTTGGCTCGTTCTTTCTTAGGTATGGAAGCGTGGGTCATACTGGCCGGGTGACCTATTAAGGATTCCACTCCTCCCAATGATTCAGCAAGCGTAAAGAGTTCAGTACTTTGCAGGAGTTTAACGGCATCATCATAATGATCCCCTTTTAAGGTAAAGGAAACCATTCCCCCGAAATTTCGCATCTGACGAGCAGCTATTTGATGATTGATGCTATCTTCAAAGCCCGGCCAATAAACACGGTCGGTTTGCGGATGTTCTCTGAGTAACCAGGCCAGGGCTTTAGCATTTTGGCAATGCTGAGGCATGCGCAGGTGCAAGGTCTTAATGCCTCTTAATACCAGAAAACTATCCTGCGGGCCGGGTACAGCCCCTACAGACTTCTGGATAAACTGAATCCTTTCTGCCAAGGAAGGGTCATTGCCAAGTACTGCCCCCAAAACCACATCTGAGTGTCCTCCCAGGTACTTAGTGGCCGAATGGACTACCAAATCAGCCCCTTCATCCAGGGGTGTTTGCAAATAAGGCGAAGCAAAGGTATTATCCACACAAACCAAAAGGCCATTTTCATGCGCTATTTGGGAAGTAGTGGCTATATCTGTTATTTTCAATACCGGGTTAGTAGGTGTTTCGACCCAAAGCATTTTGGTTTTATCTGTTATAGCATCCTTGACGGTTTCCGGATTGCTCGTATCAATAAATTGAAAGTTCAGGCCGAAATCTTTGAAAACCTCCATGAAAATCCGGTAAGAACCCCCATAGAGGTCATTGGTTGCAATCACTTCATCACCGGGTCTTAAAAGGCGTAAGACTGTATCTACCCCACTCATTCCACTACTAAAGCAATAGGCAAATTCCGCATTTTCCAGTGCTGCCATATTTTCTTCCAGTGCGTCCCGTGTTGGGTTTTGGACCCTTGCATACTCATAACCTTGGTGCTCACCCGGTTTTTTTTGCTGGTAAGTGGATGTCTGGTAAATAGGAGTCATAATGGCTCCGGTAGAAGGATCTGGTTTAAGGCCTTTGTGAATGGCTTTTGTTCCGAATTTCATACAAGGATGATTTATTTTTTTAAAAATTAACCCTTAACTTCAAATTTAATCGCCTGCCGGTTGAATAATTGGGTACGGCAAATTGCCTGCCTCTTGTGTCTCTGATCCAGAAATAAGAGATGGTGTTTTGGGTATTCAATAAGTTAAGCACTTCCAGGCTTAGCCAAATTTTCTCGGAAAACTTGAAAAGCCCTTTTTTGGGTTCAAAAAGCCGGGAAAAGCCCATATCAACCCTCGTATAAGGGTCTGATTTCAGCGTATTTCTGATTTCAATGGCGCCCGGAGGGCTAAAGGGAAGATTGGTCCCGTAAACGGTATTCAGGAATACCTTATAATCAGGAAATTTTGGCAAAAAATCCTGGAAATACATACTAAACTGGACGCGCTGATCCAAAGGTCGTCTTATAAAGCCTTTGTCTTTATCGATGCCCAGTTTTGCTTCATTTAAGTTTTCTTTGGTCTGCATTATGGATAAACTGGCCCAGGAAGGCAAACCTTTGATGAATTCCCCATAAATCTTATTATCCCAACCTACTGCATAAGCCCTGGCACTATTCTTAGCAAAATAGCGGATACGGACATCCTGGATATCATAGGGAATAATGTTTTCCATGTATTTGTAGTACAATTCACTGGACCATTTGAATGGTCTGTTCCAGATCTTGAAGACCATTTGACCGCCAATTACAGCATGGTAAGATTTTTGGGCTTCAATGTCCAGATTGAGTTTTCCGGAGCGGTCCCTGAATTCACGGTAAAAAGGAGGTTGGTGGTAGAAGCCCCCTGAGGCCTTGAGGGTGATATTGTTTTTTAAGTCTGGTGAATCCGGATTTTTCAAAATTTCCTCCCGGTTATGTTTCCGGTTGGGATCAAAACGGAATTGAACCCTTGGACTCCAGATGAATTCGTTGTTTAAGTCCCAGTAATGGCCTCTTAAGCCGGTGGTTAGATACGTGTTGCTGATTTCTTTTAGGGTAAAGGTGTTTTGAATGTATCCGGTAAACCGGTTATTGTTAAATGAGATTTGATTACTGGCAAACCGGTCTAATGGTAATTGGTCCGAACTGCCCCTGGGAAGTGAATAACCAGAGGAATCAAGCATTCGCCATTCTTTTAGTTTATCATTGATTTTTTCTTTTTGGTAGCGCAGGCCCCATTTCAGTTCGTGGTTTTTAGGGGACCAAATGTGAGAGCCCTTGTGCTGGGCGCTGTATATAGTCGCATTTAATTCATTTCTGGCGTGATCAAGAAATGACCCAATTCCCAGGTTGGCTTTCGGTTCCTGGAAATTTTCTGATGAGGGATCGGTTTCGATTTCTGAAAGCCGGTATTGGCCAAGGATATCAAATTTTTCTTCTTCTTTGGTGGTATAAACCGAAGTGATGAACTTAAGTTTTGTCCATGGGTTGGGCTCATACCGGACGGTAAGGGCATTTAAAAAATTCTGATACTTTAATTGTTCTTTTCCTTCAAAAAATATTTTTAGCCGAAGGACTTGACTGGGCGTACCGTAATCCGTTTCCCGGCTTTCCGGATCCAGCAGGTAATTGTTGCTCCCATAATGGGTTAACATGCTAACCTCCCATTTTGGGGAAATTTCGTAAGTAAAAAATGACTGGAAATCCGTGTATGAGGGTTTGTAATTCCCTTCTACATCCAGGGAATTGAGTAAATATTGCTGATTGCGGTGACGGAATCCTAAAAGATAGGTAAAACGGTCATCTTTACTACTGCCCTCCAAATGGAAATCACCCCCTAAAAGACTACCCGTTACAGAACCTCCGAAGGAATCAGGTCGCTTGTATTCGATATCCAATACTGAAGCCATCTTGTCTCCGTATTGGCTTTCAAAACCACCCGCTGAGAATTTGATGGATTCCACTAAATCACTGTTGACAATGCTCAAGCCTTCTTGTTGACCGGCATTGACCAGGAATGGCCGGTAAATCTCGACATCGTTGATGTAGACCATGTTTTCATCGTAGTTTCCTCCCCGAACAGAATAACTACTGCTTAACTCATTGGTCGAGGAAACGCCCGGCAAGGTTTTGATCAAAGTTTGAACACCACTGCCTGAGGAACTCGGAAGGGTTTCTGTCTTTTTGGGATCGATTTTTTCCAGGTTCGTTTTATTAAGGTTTTGGTTTTCACGGATTTCCACAGGCTGAAGGTTAAGGACGCTGGGTAAAACCAGGTCGATTGTGTATGCTTCACCTGGCTCGATGGGGGGAATGGTGAACGTTTTTTGAACACTATTGAGGTAAGAAAACCGGATTTCCAAAGATCTATTGGCAGGCACCTCAAGCGTGTAGGAACCATCTTCCTCTGTGGAAGTGCCAATCTGAAGCTTGTCTACGGTAACATCTACAGATGGGAAAGCGTCACCGGTTGAATCCTGGACAGTGCCTTTAACAATGGCTTTTTTATCCTGCGCATTTAAGGCTGTCAACCCAAACAAAAAAACCGTGAAACTCAACACAAGGATGCGAAATGCCATCAAAATTTGAAAAAAACCCATTTTAAGCCGGCAAAATTAACTGAAAAATAAGGAACATGGTTGGTTAAAAGGGGTTTAAACCCTTGATTGGTGACTGGGGACTTTTACTAACGAGCTTTTTTATTTTTAATTGCTTTCAAACGTTAGAAATCGGATTGACTTTCATAAATGATTTAAATTAGTTGTTAGATTTGTTCGCAGTCCGATTTAAATACTGATACTTGTTAATTCGCTTCTTTAATACCAATCATCCAATTGTTTTCCTTCGCCTTTTCATTTACGCTTTAGTGCTAAAAGGAAGCTTTTTTTGCTTTTCTTACGACTTGGAGTATGGAACCGCTTCTTTTATTAGTACTCCTTTTTTTGAAGCCCTCCAAAAGTTACCTTACTGGCGCGTGGTTGTTCATGCCATTAGTATTTTGCTCGTTTTTTTACAGGCAGTGATTTTTAACCAGATTTTGCTTATTAACAGGATTACCCGGTTACAAACTTACGTGCCGGCAGCCATTTTTATTACTTTAAGTAGTTTACACCCGGAATTTATCATTTTTAACCCGGTGAACCTTTCCTACATTTTGATTCTTCCTGTTTTTTACAACATATTTCGGCTACCCTATGAGGATAATGCTGTGGAGGTTCTTTTTTACTCAGGTTTTTTAATCGCAGTGGCTTCTTTGCTCTACTTTCCCGCTGCCTATTTGCTCATTTTTTTAGTATTTGGCCTGATCTGGCTCAAGAATCCCACAGGAAGAGAATTTATCATGCCTTTTGTTGCTTTTTTATTACCCTACTTGTTGGTAGGCGTTTATTATTTCGTGACTGACCAATTTATCGGTTATTTAAGCACTTTAGAAGGCCTTTTGCCATCCAATGTAGGCATCGTTATAGCAAATCCGGGTCCATGGATTTTGGCGGGTTTTGTTTTTATGCTTGTCATTGCCGGGTATTTTAAGGCTTCGAGGGTGCCTCAGCGTGACGTAATCCAGTTCGGGAAATTTTTAACCGTACTATTAGCAGCGATTATTATTGGTTTAGGTTATTTGTTTTTTCTGGCAAACAATGCCTTAATGTTCGGTTATTTATTCTTAGCACCGGTTTCGATTTTCATCGGTAGTCTTTTTGATGAGGAAAAGCCGGGGTTTATCCTAAGGGCTTTATTCTGGGGTTTGATCTTATTGGCTGCTTTTTTTCAATGGGAGTACTACAGTGAAATAATAGGGGAACCCATTTGGCCTTAACCCATTGTTTTGTTGATCAAGCGCCACACAATATCCTGCTCATAACCTTTTCCGATTAAAAACCGGGCCACTTTGGCCTTTTTATCGTATTGATTTTTGGCCTTAAGGGTTTTTAATTTTTTATTCAATAAAGTCTCCAGTTCATTTTCGTAGGCTTTTTCATCGATTTCCCTTAAGGCAATTTCTATTAAATTGGGATGAATGCCTTTCTCCCTCAGTCCTTTTCGTATTTTTTGCCGTCCCCATTGATTGTTTTTGAATTTTCCTTTGGCGTATGTCTTTGCAAAACGTTCTTCATTCAGAAAATTTTCTTGTATTAATTGAGTAACCAACTCAGATGTCGTTTCCCCATCCATGTTCAAGGCTTTCAATTTTTCCCAAACCTCCTTATGGGAACGTTCGCGGTAGGCACAGAACTTCCTTGCCCGCTCCAATGCTTCTTCCCTTGAAAAATATTGGTTTTTATTGTAGGGTTTCATAGTGGAATTTTCCCGGGGAATCAATTTTGGCCCTTAAGGTAAAAGTTTTCCTGAAAAAGGCAAAGGGCCTCAGGATAAATGGCATTTAAGACCTCGGAATGATGACAAGTCCGGAGGATATTATTTTTTATAAGGTTTTAACTTGAAGTGAAAAGGTCCCGAAGAAAGTACTCAAATGGAAACGTTTCTTATGGGTGGTTTAAGAAGGGTACAAGGTCAATTAAGCCAAAGTTTTAAACGGTTGGATATTTAAAAACCCTTTCTATTCCCTTAAATCAGCCTCTGCTTTGTTATTTACATACCAATCAATGGTTTCTTTAAGTCCCTCCTCGAAAGTGTAAGAAGGTTCCCAGTCAAAAATCTGGCGCATTCGGCTAATATCTAATACTTTCCTTTGTACACCGTTGGGCATAGTAGTATCCCATTCTACTTTTCCCTTAAAGCCGGTGAACCTTTGTATTTTATCGGCCAATTCTTTAATGCTGATGCCTTGACCGGTACCGATATTGATGGGTTTCAAGTCATGCTCAAGGTCAATGGCCCGTATAATGGCTTCAGCGGCGTCCTTAACGTAGAGGAATTCCCTGACCGGGCTGCCGTCTCCCCATAAATTTACTTTGTCTGTGGCATCCGTAAATTTTTTTATAAGAGCTGAAAGCACATGAGAGCGGTATTCATTAAACACATCATTGGGGCCAAACAGATTGGTGAGGATTAAGTGATTGGACTCTATCCCGTATTGTTTATAATATGCATTCTGACCCACCTGCTGTATTTTTTTGGAGATCCCATAAGCCTCCACGGATTCATGGAGTTTTCCCTCCCAAAAATCGTCTTCTTTTAAGTCTCCGGTTATTTTACCGGGATAAGCACAGGCAGACCCTATAGGCAGGATTTTCCGGACATTCATGTTTTTTGCAGCCTCAAAAATGTTTAAGGCCATTTGGGTGTTTTTCTGGAAAATGGTGGCGGGTTCTTTTTTATTGATACCAATACCCCCATAATACGCCGCAGAATGAATAACCGTATCGATCTTTCCGTAGGTTTTAACAGCCTCATTAAGGTATTCATTAATGCCTTCTCCCGTTTCAAGGTTAAATTCACGGCTTCTGGGTGCTAAAACCTTGTATCCTTTGTTTTCGGCATTTTCTACGATATGACGACCCAAAAACCCATTGCCGCCTGTCACTAATATTGTTTTAGGCATTTTTCCACTCGCTTTTAATGTAAATATGCTTGAGCACTTTAATTAATTCATTAACCCCTTGGTCTAGATCAATTGAGGTTTCATATCCTAATTTACGAATTTTTTCATAACTTACCTCATAGTCCCTTTTATCCTTGTCTTCTCCGATATCGGCTTCATGAAGGTAATAATCAATGTATTCCTGTATTTTCTTAGCAATATCCCGTTTAGTATAGTTCATCGTCTCATTACCCACGTTGTAGGCCTTTCCTCTCATTTCATTCAAATTGTCGATGGCAAAGGGATATACATTGGCGGCATCCCAGCAATGCAGGAAGGTTCTTCTGAAATGCCCTTCATAAAGGATTATTTGTCGATTGTGGAGGGCTTGATACACAAAATCATTTACCATCAAATCGAGCCTTAACCGGGGGGAAATTCCAAAAACCGTGGCAAATCGCAAAGCCACACCCCCATAGTCAGTCACCATATTTTCTGCTTCCCATTTGGTGGAACCATACAAAGTCAGAGGATCAATGGGAGTATCTTCTGTACAAATGCCCTCCACTTTTCCGTAAGTGGAACCGGTAGAGGCAAAGAGTATTTCACGGCCATCCAATAGGTTTATGATATTTTTAGTACCTTCCACATTGGTGGAAATGGCTCTGTCCCTGTCCGAGGCACAGGCCGGATAGCCAACGATAGCAGCAAGGTGGATAACCATATCACAACCTTTTATGGCATCCTTTAACGCATCTTTATCCCTGATGTCGCCTGAAATAATGGTTAATCTTGGATCTGTGGAAAAGTGAAGTATGGGTTTAACACCCCACATGAATTTATCAAAAAGCACCACTTCATGATCCCGTTCCAGTAGCATCGGAATAAGTGTTGTCCCAATATACCCAGCACCTCCGGTTACCAGTATCTTCATACCCTTTAATGTTTCTTGTTTTTTAACAAATAGCGCTCGAAATTACAATTAGCCCAACCATTTCCAAAGGGTAAAAGTTTTTAGAAAGGGTTAACCGGCAAAAAGCGGTTATTTTTAAGGCTTTTATTGTTGGGTCTTTCCTACTTCCCTTTTCATCGGTTTTTTTATATTTGCCCACTTATCAACAAAAGCTTTATGGGAAAGATTAATTTTAAACGGGATTGGTTACCTCATATCGTTGTATTAGCCCTTTTTGCCATTCTGACCAGTATTTACTTTTATCCTGCTTTCGAGGGTAAGGTATTGAGTCAGCATGATGTGCAACAATGGCGATCTTCGGTACAAGAGGCGAAACAATACAACAAAACCCATGAGGATGTCACCCGTTGGACTAACTCCAAGTTTAGCGGTATGCCTACTTATCAGATGATGGGCAAATTTGATGAAAGCAGTTGGCTGGTTAAGCCAATATCCATGTTTATTCCTAAGCTTTTCCCTGAGAATATCGGGTTGATATTTATGGCCATGGTAGGCTTTTACATACTGTTGATTTCCCTGGGCTTTTCAGTGCCCATTAGTGCTTTAGGGGCCATTGCTTTTGGCTTTTGTACCCATAATATCGTTATTCTAAAAGCCGGGCACATAACAAAGATGCGCACAATGGCTTTTGGGCCGTTGGTTTTAAGTAGCATAATGTTAACTTTCAGGAAAAGGAAGTTATGGCTGGGCGCTTCTTTCACTGCCTTTTTTCTGGCTATTGTGATTTCCTCTAACCACCCTCAGATTACTTATTACCTGGGTATTGCCTCCGGTATTTATTTACTCATAGAATTGATAATTGCTTTCAGGGAAAAGGATCTCGCTTTTTTTAGTAAGGGCCTGGGGCTTTTGTTAATAGCGGTTATCCTGGCCTTTGGTTCGCACCTACAAAGGCTTGGTACCATTTACGAATACAGCCAGGCTTCAACCCGGGGTTATGAATCTCCACTGGAAAAAGAGGAAGAAAAGTCAGGGTTGGATAAAAGTTATGTATTTAGCTGGAGCTATGGCATTGCTGAAACAGCCAACTTAATGATCCCGAATTTTATGGGTGGTAGCAGTGGTAAAGCGTTTGCCAATCAAAAAGATAGCGAAACGATAAAGGCTTTGCGGAATATTCGAGATAAAAACAAAATTAACCGAGTAGCACGCCAAACCAAACAATATTGGGGAGATCAGCCAATGACTTCCGGGCCTTTTTACATGGGTGCTATTATTTGTTTTCTTTTTGTTTTGGGGCTTTTTTTGGTTCGCGGGCCTTTAAAGTGGTGGTTGGTTATTATTACGGTGTTGGCTATTATGTTAGCCTGGGGTAAAAACTTTATGGCCTTTAATAGCCTTTTTTACCACTATTTCCCCCTTTACAGCAAATTCAGAACGGTCACCATGATCCTTTACCTGGTTCAGGTTACTTTGCCTTTGATGGGGGCAATGGCCTTAAAGCAAGCATTTTACAATGGCATTGATAAAGCAACCTTGCAATCAGCCCTTAAAAAATCATTCTTGATCACTGGGGGATTCTGTCTTGTTTTTGCCCTTATTCCGGGCGTTTTTCTGGATTTTACTGCCGGTGGGGACTCAACGAGGTTTTTATCAAAAAATGCGCCTCAGGTTCTGGAAGCCCTTAAATCCGACAGGGCTTCCCTTTTGAAAGCCGATGCTTTTAGATCCCTGATTTTTATAGCCCTTTCGGCAGGTGTTATTTATTTGTTTAGCAGAGGGACTATTAAGGAAAAGGTAGCATTATTGGCCATTGGCGTTTTGTTAATCGTGGATTTATGGGGTGTTGATAAACGCTATATCCATGAAGAAACCTTTAAAGAAAAAGGACAAAAAGCGGAGGCCCAAAAATCCTACGCTGATCAACAAATTTTAAAAGATGATGATCCCCATTATCGTGTTTTTAATCTGACTGTTAGCCCTTTTAACAATGCTACGACTTCTTACTACCATAAAGCCATTGGGGGTTATCATGGTGCCAAAATGGGCCGTTATAACGATTTAATTCAGCAGCAGTTAAAGGACCAAATGCGTTTTATCCAAAGGAATTTAAGGGGCGGTGGATTCATCAGAAGGACGCAAACCGGTCCGGTTAAGTCGGTTATTTCCCCGCAAAAAGCGAAGGAATTGACGGTTTTAAACATGCTAAACATGAAATACGTGATCCTTCCGGGTAGAAATCAAGGCGAATTACCGGTCAGAAATCCCGCTAACTATGGAAATGCATGGTTTGTCAGGGATTTAATCCCCTTTGAAGATGGCGCTAAGGTAATGAATAGCTTGGATACCCTGAACCCTAAAGAACGGGCTGTTTACCATCAAGAGTTTTCAGATTACCTGGAGGGGTTCAATTTACAATATGATCCCAATGGAAGTATTGAGTTAACCAAGTATGAACCCAATGAACTCGTTTATCGTAGCAATGCTAAGACTCCTCAGTTTTCGGTCTTTTCCGAAGTGTACTACAATGATAAAAAGGGTTGGAAAGTTTACGTGGATGGCGAGCGGAAAAAACATATGCGGGTAAACTATGTCCTGAGAGGAATGAAGGTACCTGCAGGGGAACATAAAATACGCTTTGTGTTTGATCCACAGACCCCCAAAACATTGGGTGAGGTTTCTTTTGCTTCTAATATTATCATTATTCTAATCGTATTGGGTGCCCTTGGGTATTATTTTTATCAATATACCCAAAGAGAAGAGCCCAAACCAACCAGGGAATCCGGTAAATCAACCAAGAAGAAAAAGAAGTAGATAACCCTGGAGAATGAAGTGAATGACCTTATTCCCAGTAATCAAGGCTAAGGTTAAAGACACTGGCCAGTTCTTGATTATAAGGCCTGCAGCGGGCTTTTAGGTTTTCTTTGGTTTCAAGGTCTGGTTCAGAAGGGGGTGGCAATGCTTTGGCATTCATTTTCAGGTAAAGGGGATTTAAAACCCTGGTTTGGATTTTATTGGGAATATACCGTTGGATTTTCAGCCCCAATTGATGAAGCCACTTAAACTTAATCTGGACAGTCGGGTTTCCAACCGGGAAACTATAGGCATTGTAAAAGGAGGCGTCAATATTCAGGTATTGGCAAACCTTATCCATAAATTTTTGAGGCTCGTTTAACATTTCTTCCATCAGAAAAACATGAACGTTGGCCTTCCCGAATTTTTCTAACCAAGGCTTTAATTTTTCGATGTAATTGTTGTTCTGCAACATCTTTGGCCTATTGTTGATAAATTCCTCAAAACTGGTGTTTTTCCCCACGTTTTTCAGCCGGTACTTTTGAAAGCGGTAAAAAGAGAAGATCCTTTGGGAAGGTTCCCTGACTATAAAAATCATTTTTGGCAAAGGGTCTAACTTAGGAAGTTGTTCAAGGGGCGTCTTTTGGTTAAAATAAACCGGCGTTGCCTCCATGATGATCTTTTCTCCCTGATAATGCGGAAATTGTTGGGTATAACCCTCCCAGCCATGCTCCTGAAAATTGGCATTTTTGTTTAGGGGCACTACTTTATCGAACAGGTAGTAAGTTTCTTTGACCTTAGAGCCACAAACATCCGGGTGATCTGACAACCAATACCAGAGGGAGCTTGTGCCCGATTTGGGGAAGCCTGCTATGACGGTATTTGGTATAATTTGTTGTTTCATGCTAATTAGGACGAAATCCCCTCTTTAAGGTTAGTTGTCTTCCTGTAACGCTTTAGGCACTTCACCAATTTTACCCTTATTTTTTCGTTTGATTAGCCATTTTCCCAGGCTGGTTTGCATTAAAGGATAAAAAATCACCTGAAAAATGTAGCCCCATAGAATCCTTATATCCCAGCCTTTGTGTTTAACATAGCTTCGCAAAACTTCATTAAAGGCGGCTTTCCACTTCACATTACTCACCCCTCCGGGTGTGAAAATGGTAATGGGATAAGGAATATAAGCGAATTTTTCATTTCTGATGCGTATCAGGAAATCAAAGTCCATCGAATAGCGGTAGGATTTATCAAAATAACCATGCTTCTCGTAAAGGTTTTTTTTCACAAACATGGTGGGGTGGCCGGTTTTGCCGAACCCTCTGTAAAGTTTATCAGGATCAAATGGCTTCCCCGTGATTATCCAATGATCTCCCATTTTTTGAAGGTATTGACCATGAGTCCACTGTACAGAAGGGTCGTTTTCAAAAATAGCCAATTCCCTTTCTATGATGCTTTCATCGTAATACAAATCCCCCGAATTGAGCAGGTGTATAATATCCCCCTGCCCATGGTAAACCCCTTTATTAAAGGCGTCACTGATGCCCTCATCAGGTTCACTAATCCATTGACGGTAGGGCGGATGCTCAGTATTTTCCAGGAAGTTTTTTATGGCATTATTGGTGGAACCATCAATAATAAGATGCTCATAGGGTTTGACCCGCTGTTCGTCCACTGAAGCAATGGTTTTTTTCAATTCCTCCGGGTTATTAAAGCAAATCGTGGCTGTCGTGATCCGGTAATTCATGGAACGCTTTTCCTAAGTTTTGCTCAGGGTGGTCATTCAATGACCAGACCTATTTTTTTTTCAAATTTTTCCGAGCTATTTTCCGGGATGAAATAAAAGTCGCCAGCTACTTGTTCCAACGCTTTTTCCCCTTTTTTGAGGGTTGGATAGGTTAGGCCGTACACTTCGTAGCCCAAGGGCTTTAAAGCCTTGTGAATGGTGAACCGGTTTTCCTTTGGCACTATTTCAATTTGGATCCAGGGCAGAAAAGTTTGAATCAATTCCTTTATGTGGGGTATTATATGGGTTTCATAACCCTCCACATCACATTTGATAAAATCCACTCGGGAAATGTCCTGAAACAATGTCGCCGGATTATAGGAAGTGACTTGATAGGTAAGGTAGCTGGTTTCCTGTGATTTTTTCCCATTTTCCACTTCAACGGTTGATAGTCCGTGCCTGATAACCCCGTTCCGGACAGGTACTTGCATGGTTATCACATCACCGTCTTTGTCTCCCAGGGCATAAGGCAATTGAACGATGTTTTCCGGATAGGGGGAAAGGCTTTTATTAGTGGTTAGTACTTCGTTAAAAATGGGGATGGGCTCCACTGCCCATATTTTGCCGTTTTTCCCTATGATCCGGGAAATCGGGATGGTGTAGTAACCCAGATTGGCTCCCAGGTCAATGACATAATCACCGGGATTGACCAAATTTTGCACCAAGTAATTTTCCGGGTACTTGTTTTTCAGCAATCCCAACCTGTAAAGGAAAAAATAAGCACGGCTGATAACCGTTAAGTATTTTTTTATCCCTAAGGTTTTGGATAAAAATTGTTTGATTAGGCTTATCATATCGGATGAGCAAAAATAAGCACCTCCTTTCATTAAAACGAATTGAAAAAGGGGTTTAATTTGTTGGGCCCAAAGTTTGACGGATTAATTCCGTAAAATAATGAAACCCTTTGCTATCAAAACTAACCATGCTTTAAACGACTGAATAATTTTGAACTCACCAACCTTGAAAATTAATGGTTTTATCACCTTTTTCCTGGTCATTCCCTTTTTAGGATTAACCCAACAAAAAGAGGAAAAGACCTATAGTCCTCAACTCAATCATGTGAGACAATCGGAGGTTGAATTGGGGATGAAAACCGGCGTGAATCAAAATGCTTTGCGGTTTATCCCTCCCGGTGTGATAGGCAATAGTGCTTTAGAGGTAGATTTCGGAACCGGGATTGCTAACCGTTTTTCTTTAAAAATAGGGTCAAATGAGGGGTTTGCATTTTTATCAGCACCGGGGTATTTGCAAAAAAGAAGTAAACTCATTATACCAAGGGATTCTACCGTTACTTTGACCTACAATCTGGAATATATTTCTATTCCTTTTTACAGCATTTACCAAAGCGATTTTCAATACCTTGCGGGTAATGTCTTTCAACAATTTTATTTCAATTCAGGAATAAGCTTTAATATCCTGACCCGGGCGAGACGGAAGGTTGAAATTGAGCAGCTCGAGTTTAGCCAAACCCGGCCTTTTAACAAAAACGTTAATCCTGTGGAAGCCAGTGGTGTTTTAGCCCTGGGTAGCCGCTTTTTAATAAATCAGGCCGGTTCGTTCTACGTGGAGTTAAAAGCCGAAAGCAGCCTTACCGACATTAATAATTCCTTTGAAATATTTAGTAATTTGCCCTCAAGTGCACCTGACATTAAAATAAGGCATTTCGGGGTTAGTTTTTTGGTGGGGTTCTCAACAAGTCTTGCCAAGCCCAATCAAAATAAAAATTCTCTCTCCAGGTAAATGCATTTTCTAATGGGTTTTTACGGGTTTGATTTTTAAGTTTACGCTTTGAAACCACAAGGCCAACAATTTGTTTTAAGGGATTAACAATTTCCAATGGCTAAATTCAGCGATCAAAACATTAGCGGAAAGGCAGTTGACACCTCTTTGCTTAAGAAGGTGTATGGTCTGATAACCCCCTACAGGTATTTATTTTACATTGCCGTAATCATAACATTTTTTAATTCAGTAGTGGGACCGGCTATCCCTTATGCCATCCGTCATACTATTGATAATGAGATCCTAAAACTGGATGGGACCGGTCTGCAGCTTATGGCCATGCTTATTTTGGGTTTGATGCTTTTGCAAGGGGTATTGACTTATTACCAAACCTATCTGACGAATTACCTGGGGCAAAATGCCATTAAACATCTAAGGGAAAAAGTGTTTAACCACATAATGGGTTTTAAATCCCGTGTATTTGATAACACCCCGATAGGTACCTTCATCACCCGCACTGTTACTGATGTAGAACGTGTTGCAGACATTTTTTCACAAGGATTGATCAATATTGTGGGTGATCTCCTTCAATTGGTGATCATCATTTCTATAATGTTCTACACGGATTGGGAACTGACCCTTGTCATGCTTACGGTTTTCCCTTTTCTAATCGCAATCTCCTGGGTGTTTAAGGAGAAGGTAAAAGTGGCCTTCCAGGATGTGCGAACACAGGTAGCCAGGCTTAATGCTTTTTTACAGGAGCATATTACCGGTATGGGGATTATTAAAATCTTCAGCCGGGAAAAAACGGAAATGGAAAAATTTGATAAGATCAACCAGAAACACAGGGATGCGAATGTTCGCTCTGTTTTATATTATGCCTTGTTTTTCCCCGCTATTGAGCTTTTTTCGGCCATTGCTATTGCTTTGGTGGTCTGGTATGGAACCAAAAATGTGCTTGCCGGACAAGTTACTTTCGGTACCCTTGTGCTTTTTATCATGTACATCAACATGATGTTCCGCCCCATCCGGCAAATAGCCAATAACTTTAATGTGCTGCAAATGGGCATGGTAGCATCCTCCAGAATTTTCAAAGTGTTGGAACATGAAGAGTCTATCCCCAATAATGGAAAGGTGTATGAAAAACCCTTTAAAGGCAGGATTGCTTTTAACCAGGCTTGGTTTGCCTATGAAGAGGAAGAATATGTGCTCAAAAACATAAACCTTGATATCTCCGAAGGGGAAAACGTAGCCATTGTGGGATCAACCGGTGCCGGCAAAACCACCATTACCAATTTGATAACCCGGATGTATGATGTGAACCATGGCAGTATAACCATAGATGGAAAGGATATACGGGATTACGACCTTGAATACCTCCGAAGCCAAATTTCCATTGTCTTACAGGAAGTTTTTCTGTTTTCAGACACCATTGCCAATAACATCAAACTGTACCAGGAAGACATTAAGCGTGAACAAATAGAGGAGGCCGCCAGGCTTATCGGGGCTGACAAGTTTATTAATGAGCTCCCCGGCCGTTTTGATTTTCAGGTTCAGGAAAGGGGCTCAACCCTTTCTGCCGGTCAAAGGCAGCTCATATCGTTTATCAGAGCCATTATTCAGGACCCCAAAATTTTAATCCTTGATGAAGCTACCTCATCGGTTGATAATGAAACGGAAGAACTGATCCAGGAAGCGACTCAGGCTTTATTGAAAGGAAGGACTTCTATAGTCATTGCCCACAGGCTCTCTACCATACAAAATGCCGATCAAATACTGGTTATGGAGAAGGGTGAAATAAAAGAAAGGGGTACCCATGATGAGCTCATGGCCAAAGAAGGCCTTTACAAACAATTAATCAAGCTTCAATTTACAGAACTTGCGGTTTAAAGCCTTTGCCGGTTTTTAAGGAGTGGCTACTTTGACCACACAGTATTACTTGGGTTTTTTAAAAAAAAGTTGATATTTGCCGGTTAATTTTTAAAAACAGATGTGGCAGATCAAGGAAATCAAGGCATTAATTGCCAAAAATCCCAAAGTTGTCATTACAACCCACCGTAACCCGGATGGAGATGCCTTAGGGTCTTCCCTTGGCCTAATGCATTACCTCCGCAAAAAAGGGCTTAATGCCCGGGTGGTTACCCCTACTGATTTTGGGGATTTCTTAAGGTGGATGCCCGGGAATGATGAAATTATTAATTACGAAGCCAATACAGCCTCTGCAAAGGCCGTATTTGAGGAGGCCGAAGTGGTTTTTTGCCTCGATTTTAATGATCCGGCAAGAACAGAAAATCTTCAATCCCTTATAGATGGTGTTAAAGTTCCGCGTGTGCTTATTGATCACCATTTGAACCCAAATGGCTTCCATGATTACGCTTTGTGGGAGTCCTCAGCGGCGGCCACTGCAGAGTTGGTATTTGATTTAATAACTGAATTCGGGGATGAGGATTTGATAGACCAGGACATTGCCAGTTGCATTTATGCAGGCATTGTGACAGACTCCGGCTCTTTTCGCTTTGCTTCCACAAGTGCTAAATTGCATCGAATGTCGGCCTTGTTAATAGAAAAGGGGATAGACCACGTTAGCATCCATGAAAAGATTTATGATAGCTTCACTGAAAATAACCTCCGGTATTTCGGGTATTGCTTTAATAACCGGTTAAAAGTCTTTAGCGATTACCGAACTGCCATTATAGAGGTCGTTAATAAAGATTTGGAGGCATTCGGAATTACTAAAGACCAAACAGATGGTTTGGTCAATTTTGCCTTAAGCATTCAAGACGTGGTTTTTGCTGCCGTTATAAAGGAAAATTCCCAATTTACCAAAATATCCTTCCGGTCTAAAGGCCGTTTCCCGGCCAATGAATTTGCTCAGGAATTTTTTGAAGGGGGAGGGCATTTTAATGCAGCTGGTGGCAAATGCGATAAAAGCATTTTTGAAACCACCGAAATTTTCAAGGAAAAACTTGAAAAGTACAAAGACTTACTTTTATCTTCATGAAATTCCATTTTTTAATCGGTTTTGGGCTTGGATTCTTTTTGTTAATTGGGGGATGTGGGGATGACGTTACTGAAAAGGCTTCAAATAATTCAGACACCCTTAAGGCCCTTCCGTCAGAGGATTCTTTCAAGGTCACCGATAACGGATTGCGGTTTGTTTTGCATCAAAACAAAAGCGGACCAACCCCTGGAAAAGGTGATGTAGTGCGAATGGACATGCTGGTAAGAACGAAGGACAGGCACCTTATGAACACTTTCGTTGGGGAGAAGGATTATTACATGGTAGTCAAGAATCCTACTTTCAAGGGGGATATAGTAGAAATTCTTCCTGATTTGAGTAAGGGTGACAGTGTTACCACAAAAACCCTGGCTTCATACCTTTACCAGGGACGGGTTCCGCCACAAATTGGAAGGACGGACACCGTTTATACCCATTTTAAGATCCAAGGTTTTTTCAATGAAAAAAAACAATTACTGGGCTATATCAATAGAAAAGGTCATAATATAGACACAATGGAAAACGGGCTTTACCGGACTTTTTTTGAAAAAGGCAGGGGCAATCCCATCAATAATGGGGATTCCGTGATAATGGAATTTACGGGTAAACTTTTGGATGGGACGGTTTTCAATACAACTACCAATAAACCGGAACCGATGATGTTTACCTACGGGGAAAAGGATTTGTTAGAAGGCCTGAAAAAAGGCATTAAAGGACTTAAACCAGGTGCTCACATTAAGTTGTTTATGATATCGGATTTTGGTTATGGAAAAGAAGGGGCAAGGCCACTCATAGTACCGTATTCACCTTTGGTTTATGACATCAAAATCGTAAAGGTCATGGAGCCACCGGTTTGAAGCCCAACCGGTTTATCTGTATAAATCACTCCCTGTAAATTTTCATTAGCCTATAGCTTGGAAGCAAGAAGGCTACGTACTGCTCATAGACAGCCCCGACATAAAAGGAGGTATCGGCTATTGGCCGGTGGCTGGTAGCGGTTTACTATTGGGTGTTTTTCCGTGCATTTAGGGAAAGGGGCTGGTTTATAACTGCTAGGCTCTAAGCTCCAATCCTCATTGAATGGATTTAAAGTATTCCTGCACTTTCATCCGGTAGTAGCCATTCAGGGTAGGAGGAACGGTTTGCAAAAGCTCAATCTGACGCTTTCGTTCTTCCTGGTATTCCTCTAAAGAGGGCGGATTTTCCCGGAATAACTCTTCAGCAGTTTTGGATTCACGTTTGTTGTCTTTGCCTTGCTTGCGCTCAGCATCTTTGGCCTCCAGCATTTTAACCTGAATCTGCTGCTGCCTTTTCATGGTTTGACCACTAATATTGTTATTAATGATCTCCTTTTCGTTTTCTTTCATCAATTTCTCCATTTTTTTGAGCTTTTCGTTAAGCTCACCTTCAGGATTTTCCTTCTGTTTTCGCAATTCCTTCAGCTTTTGGCGTATTTTCTCCTGAAGTTTGGCTAATCTTGCCAGATCTTTACTGGAGGCACCCTGACGGTCTCCCTGTTTGCCTTTCTTTAAGTCTCCCATCTTTTTACCAAGCTTCTCTTGCATTTTCTTTAGTTTACCCATTTTTCCGCCGGACTTACCCTTTTTACCGGGTTTAGGGGATTGGCACATTTGGGAACCACTCATGGAAGTGGACATTTGCTGCTGCATTTGGTTCATCAATTCACTTAAAAGGACAGCAAGGTTATTACTCGAGGTCATGATGTATTGTTGGGACTTCCGTACTTTCCCGATCTTACGATTGGATAAATATTCCCTGGTTTTCTTCATCTGGTAATTTATCTCTTCTATTTCCTTATTGACCTTTGATTGAACCATCATGACCTTTTCACTAAGGGCTTTAAGGCTGTCTTCAATCATTTCCGCATCCTCCTTCAGGTTGCTTTGCTTTTTAGCCAGGTCCACGTAAGTCGGATTATAACCTTTTACCTGCTCGAAATCCTTCATTAAAGCCTCTTGTTCTTTGGAAAAATGAATCAGGTTCTCCAGGATTTTCCTAACCCTTTGGTAATTGAGCATCATGGATTTTTGATTCATTTTGGACATCTTACTCTGCATCTGCTTGGACATCTTTTTCATCTTGTCCGAAGCATTTTTTTGTTTTTGCGAGGCATCCTGGTTTTGTTGCTTTTTTAATTTTTTAAGGCTTTCTTTTAAAAGCTTTTGGATTTCCTCGCTTTGCTTTTTTTGTTTTTTCAGATCACTTGGGTTATCCAATTGCTGATTCAGCTTTTTGATGTCCTCTAAATCCTTTTGGATGGATTCAAAGTCCTTATTTATGGATTTTTGCTTTTCTACCGGCTTTTGGTCATCAGCAGATTCTTGATCTTTTTTCTTGCCTTTCTGGCTCCCTTTTTCTTCTTTGTCTCCGGTATTATTTGAATTTTTACCTTTATCGGAGTCCTTGTTCCCTTTGTCTTGCTCCTGATTTGATTGCTTCTGTTTATCCCCGGTCTCAGACTTTTCCTTTTCCGATGATTGCTCGGATTTTTTCCCTTTTTCTTCTTCAGGTGATTTTTTGGTTTCTTTGCTTAATTCGTCTTGCTCCTTGGCCAGCTTTTCTAATTCTTTTGATGTGCTTTTCATTTTTTCTTCAAGGGCCAGCTTTTTATAGAGCTCAAGGGAACGCTCCAGTTGTTTTTGGCTACTTTTATTTTCCTTGCTTAGCTTATCCAGTTTTTCTTCTATGGATTCTTTTTGGTTCTGGTTCAGCATTTTCTCCAATTCCTCCAGCTTTTCTTTCATGTTTTTGGAGGTGTTGTTTTTCATTATCTCATTCATCCGCTCGTGCTTCTCCTTCATGGACTGATCCAGCTGGTTGTATTCATTTTGCTTCCTTAGCGAATTGCGGTATTGCTGATTAAGCTTTTCTTTTCGCTTTTGAAGGGATTTTTGCCTTTCGATCAATTTCTTGATATATTGCTTGTCCTCCCAAGATAGCTGGTCTTTATCCAACATTTTTTCCTTGGCTTTTTTAATCTGTTCTTCTAATTCCTGGGAGGATTTCGCAGTTTCCTTAAGCTTTTTTTCTATCTCCTCGCGGGATTGGTCCATTTCTTTTTTAAGCTCCTCTTCGGTAGGCGCTTTGAAAGTAAATGTTTGGCTCTTTGTGGATTTACTGCCGTTTACCCCATCATTGTCCCAGACCACGAAATAATAATTGATCTCATCCCCCGGTTGGATATTAAGCTTATTCATATCCCAGGAATGATAGAAATTGGTCAGGGACTGACCGGCTTTTACATCGAGGTATTCGGTTTGCTTATCCTGGTTTAACTTAGCGGAATCCTTACTCTCCACATATTGGTAATGAAAAGCCAGATTACTGATGCCATAATCATCAGAGGCTTCGCCTGAAAAGAATTTTCTTTTTTCGGAAAGCGAATCGGATTGCTTTTTGACCTTAATCTGAGGGTAGGCATCGGGTACAACGGATACATAGTGAAGGCTTGAATCCTGGCTTCCCATGTATTCGTTGATCGGCTTGAGGTAATATCGCTGGTTTTTGAAAAAGCTTTTTTTCACGCTAAATTGATTTTCAGAATCCCGGTTCGGGAAAAGGGTAGTATCCCCGAATACCATCTTGATTTTTTCGGTATTTTGGGTTTTGAATTGCCAGCTTACCTTAGTCCCGGCCGGTATATTCAGGTCTCCTACATTTTGTTTGGTCTGGTCTTTTTTCCCGGTGTATTCGGGATAGTCCAGTTTTATACTATATTCCTGAAGGAGGGGTTGGGGTAATACTTTAACCTGGTAAGGTTTGGAATAAAAATCATTGGCCTCAAACCGTAACTGAAAGTTATCCTGGAGATTTCTTAATGTGTATTGATGTTTTGCCGGTCCCTTTTTGTTCATCCGGAAGCGGTTATCATTGACATGGATGTATACATCTCTGGGCAATTCCTCTCCATTAATGGCTAAATTAACCTTGTAATTTTCCTGCCTGACGGCTTTCAAAGTATCATTAAGGAGATTAAACTGGAAAGGGGCTTTTTCTTCGTAGTAGGTTCGGTGTTTGATCAACCGTTCAGTACTATTAAAAACAATATGGGGACTGGAAAAGGAGATAATGATTAAAACCACTAATGGTACCAATGCATACTTCAGGTATTTCTTGTTTTCACCCAGGTTTATGGCATTGGTGAAGGGAACAGGCTTGAGTTTTCCAATACGCTGATTAATGCTGGCTTCAATGATTTGCTTCTGGGAAGAGGAAGTTTGCGCTTCAGCCATGCGCTTCAGCTGAAGGGTATTCAGTAGTTTATCCCTCACGTTGGGAAAATGGGTTCCGATTATTTGGGCAGCCTGGTCATGGGAAATTACTTTCCCTAACCGCATTAATTGTAAAAAAGGCAAAACAATCCATACGGCAAAGATTAAAGCGTTGACAAAAACAAAAGTGTAAAATAAGATCGTTCTTATCGTGGTGTTAAAATGCCCGAAATATTCTATGGCACTGAAAATCAAAAAGGCCACCAGGAAAAAGGCAAGCGTGTAAATTACCCCTTTAAGCAAGTGATTTTTGTAGTACTTCCTGATAAATTCGTCCAACTTTTGGATCAGGAGCTGATAGTTATCCATAAACCCATTTTTTTCAATCGTAATCCCTACAACAATCGTCCCAATCAAACCGTTTGAAGTTTTTGATTTTACATTTTACCCTTAAATTCGGATACAATTTTTACTTTGCTATTATGAGACAACTCTTATTGGTTTGTTTTATTTTTACTGTTAGCATTTTCATGTTAACCTATTGTACTTCCGATAAGGCCTTCAAACCGGAAGAAAAAAGCGACTCCCCAAATGACAGCAATGCCGGTGATTCTCTAATGTCAACCTGTGATACGCTTCAGCCAAGTTTTCAACAAGCAATCAAACCTATTTTTACCAATAATTGTGCCCTATCCGGTTGTCATGATGAGAATACCGGGAAATCTGGGTATGTGTTGGAAAAATACAATGGGATCAAAGAGGGAGTGCAAAATGGAAAGGTACTTTGTTCGATCAAACATGAAAGTGACTGCTACAATATGCCCCAGGGGAGTGATCAATTAAGCCAGACCAAAATTCAGCGTATTGAATGTTGGTCTGAAAACGGGGCACCGAATAACTGATTAGCCTTGTTTTAAATCTTTTTTTATGCGGTTTTTCCTTGTGCTTGGTATCTTGTTATTGTGGACGGTAATAATGGCCCAAACGGTCTCCACAGAGCATTCTGCTCAAGATAAAAAATGGGGCCCCAACACAAGATTGTCCAAAGTGCTGAATGCCCTGGGCCAAAATAGCCGACTTCATGCTGTTGAAAATTTGGATTCCACCTTGGTTGAAAAGGGTAAGGCGCTTGTCACCCGTGGCAGAACTACAAAACCTAACGGGAAAAAGACTTCAAGGCAATCTAAATATTATGTTTGCACGGATTGTCATAACATCCAGCCGGAAAATCCTGACTTGAGCAATCCTAATCCTAAGGATCGCCTGAAACATGCCATAAAGCAAGATATTCCTTTCCTCCAGGGCACTACCCTTTACGGTGTGGTTAACCGTGAAACCTGGTATAATGGGGATTATCAGAAGAAATATGGCGCGGAGGCCAAAGATGCGAAGGATACCTTAAGCAATGCCATTCAGCTATGCGCAACCCAATGTGCTCAGGGTAGATTACTGACTGAATGGGAAATGAAGGCTGTAATGCACTTCCTGTGGTCCATTGAGCTGAGACTTGGGGATCTGGACCTCCCAAAAACCGTCATGGATCGTTTAGAAAAAGCGCCCACGGATAGTAAATCCAATAAAAAACTGATCAACAAGTTAAAAAATTACTATTACCTTGCTTCTGAAGCTACTTTTGCCGATGCGTTAAAAGTGGAAGAGCGTAAAAAGGGAAAAACCGGAGATCCGGAATTGGGTAAGGCCATTTACGAAAAAGGCTGCCGCCATTGTCATAAAGCAAGCGGGCCTACACGATTCACCCTGGATTACTCCGTTTTGAGTTTTAATAAACTGTTCAAACATTTTGATGATTACAAGGAGCACAGCATTTATCAGATTACTCGGTATGGAACTTCTCCAAGAAAAGGTTACAGGCCTTATATGCCTCAGTACCCACTGGAAAGAATGAGTCGTAAGCAAGTTGAGCATTTGGCAGCTTTTATAAGGCAAGAAACCACAAAAGGACCCTGAAAAAACGTACATTATGATTAAGATAGTACTTAAAACGGTTGGAGTTTTGCTGACGGGAATTTTGTTAAGTGACAGGTTGGACGCGCAATCGGAAAATTCCTCGGAAAAAGTAGCCCCTTTTGCCACGTTCAAGTCTACCAACCTTATCAATGCCACCAGTCCTGAAACCCATTTTAAAAGGGATTTAAAATTTACCGTAAGGCATCGTTTTGGTGACATTGCCGGGCCTAATGGCGGTTATCATACCTTGTTCGGTATTGACAATGCCAGGGACATTAAGATTGGCTTTGAATACGGGCTAACTGATCGATGGGATATTGGTATAAACCGGAATAAAGGAGCCGGTCCCTACAGAGAGCTTTATGAAGGCTTTACCAAGTATAAAATCTTCACACAAAGCAAAGAAAATGGTTGGCCCTTTACCCTGACCTATTATGGTGTGGCATCCTTTTCTACTATGGAAGCCTCTTCAGACGAAAGTGCTCCCGTGGCTTTCCGGAAATGGCAACACCGGTTTACCTACACCCATCAAGCCATTTTCGCCAGAAGGTTTGGCGACCGTTTTTCGTTAGCCCTTTTACCTACTTTTATTCACCGGAACTTTGTGGCATACGAGGATCAGAATAACATTTTTTCAGCCGGTATTGCAGGGACCTATAAAATTTCCAAAATGGTGGGAATAATGGCGGAGTATTTTTACAATTTCCCCAGGAATCGACAGGTTGGCAATGTGACCTATCGAAATCCATTGGGAATAGGCGTTGAAATTGAAACCGGTGGTCACATTTTCCACTTGAGCCTGAACAATGCACCCGGGTTGTCACCTGATCAATTTATTCCCTACAATACCTCACGCTGGCAGGATGGTGGGTTCCGGTTTGGTTTTGCCATAAACCGTTTGTTCAAGCTCTAAAAGCCATTACCGTTATCTTAGTCGCTCAGCCGACCGGACCAACCTTTCGTCCCGGATTATGAACATGTTTGCCAGGAAAAAACAAACAACCCCGATCATCGGAAGGAAGACACCAAATTCGTAACTTGAAGCCTTATTTTCATGGGTAAAAAAGGTTTGAGCCTCGTCCACGTAAAAGAAAATAACCGCAATCAAAGCGGCTTCCAGCAACATACCGAAACGGCTGATTTTAAGCTGTAAATTTCGGTTTTTAAAAAGAAGAATGGCTGCAACCGCAGCAATAGTAGATATTATGACCAAAGCGGTAAGCCAGATAGTAGACTGGGTTTTGTTGGATTTTTCTTTCTCGGAGACATTGTATTCAATTTCAAGCACATTAAGTATTACCGTTTCCCTGGCTTTACCTTGGTCGTTCACTGCTTTACCCGACCACAAATTAAAATTGAAAAGCAAAACGTTGGCGATAACCACCAAGATAAGAAACAGGGTTTGAAGGCGCTGTAGCATGAAAATCGGATTTTGAAAATTTTTACAAAGTACAGGATTTTAGGTGGTTTAAAGAAAATCATTATCCAGGCTCAAGAATTTTCCTTTTAAAACCGGTGAAATCTCATCAGGAAATGGTTAAAAATCCCTAAAAGATGAATCCGAAAGGCTTTTTCAGGCCTTAGAACGTATTATGGTGGATTTTAAAAGGAGTTTTAGTGGGTTTGCCTTTGTCTAGTATAATGGAAACTTTTGTAATCACAAGATGATAGGTGTTTTTTAAACGATAAAACCTAAATTTATTTTGGTGTAGAAGAAAGAAAAAACAATCAATCTTAATTATGGAATTGGTTAATAAAGCTATAAATGCCTATGTAGAGGACCATACTTCTCCAGAGCCTGATTACCTTTATGAGCTGAACCGGGAAACGAACCTTAAGGTTTCTAAACCTCAAATGCTCTCAGGCCACATACAAGGTAAAGCCTTAAAATTAATAAGTACCATGTTACGGCCTGAACAAGTCCTTGAAATAGGGACTTACACAGGCTATGCTACCATTTGCCTGGCTGAGGGATTGGCTGAAAGGGGAACCGTTCATACTATTGATAACAATGAAGAATTGGAAACGATAGCACGCCGTTATTGGCAAAAAGCAGGTATTGAAGAATTTATCAAATTTTACCGGGAAGATGCGACAAAAGTGATACCGCAACTTGATCATACTTTTGACCTGGTTTTCATAGATGCAGACAAGGAAAATTACAGTACGTATTACGAACAGGTATTTAATAAAGTGCGAAAGGGTGGGGTTATTCTGGCTGACAATGTCCTTTGGAGCGGTAAAGTGCTGCAGGAAAACCCCGACAAGGAAACCGCTGCTATTCAGGCATTTAATAAAAAAATTCAGGCAGATACCCGGGTTGAAAATGTGATTTTAACCGTTAGGGATGGCTTGATGATGGTTCGTAAACTTTGAAATACATTTGTGGACTGGAACTAAACGAAATTTATTCTTAGTTTTGATTACTAAGGTTTAAGAGATGACTAATCATATCACAATGAGCCGGTTTCCTAACAATCGGTGGCCAAAGCCGGTTTGCATCCTGTTATTGGGATTATCTGTTATGGTATTTGGCTGTGGCCCTTCTAAAGATGCAGCAGAAACGGAAAAAAAGCCTGAACCCCCGGAACAGGAAAAGAAAATTGCCAAAAAGGCGGATGAAAAATTTGAAAAATACACCCCGGAATGGTATATCTATAAGTATAAGCGATATGCCATAAAAGAAATGAAAAAAAGTGGTGTTCCGGCTAGTATCACTTTGGCTCAGGGCATGCTGGAATCCAATTACGGGAAGAGCAAACTGGCCAAAAAGGGCAAAAACCATTTTGGAATAAAGTGCCACAAAGGTGAATGGGAAGGAGGAGAAATGTATTTAGAGGATGACGCACCGAATGAATGTTTCCGTACTTATGAATCGGTGTTGCAATCCTACCGTGATCATTCGAAGTTTCTGAAATCCGCCTATCGTTACAACGACCTTTTCAAACTGGATCCCGGTGCTTATAAAAAATGGGCCAAGGGGTTGAAAGAAGCCGGCTATGCGACCAATCCCCGATATGATGAGCTTCTTATCAGTTTGATTGATAGGCACAACCTCCATTATTACGACCAATTTCATGATAAGCCCTACAAAGCTGAAGGAGAAAAATTGGTTGTGGAAGAAAAAAGCTCAAAGGATTCCAAAAAGGCTAAAGGAAAAGATCAACCCTTTCAAAAAAATGGATTGAAGGCCGTTAAAGTGTCTTCTGGTGAAAACCTGGAAACCATTGCTGAAGGGCACGGTTTAACCCGTCAAAAGCTGAAACAATACAATGATTTATCTTATAAAAGTGGTGATTTGAATTCCGGTACGGTCCTTTATTTGGAACCCAAGAAAAATAAAGGGGTCCAATCCTACCATGTCGTGGAAAAAAACGAAACGATTTGGGAAATATCCCAGCAATATGGGATTAAACTGGAAAAATTGCTGAGAAAAAACCGAATGGAAAAAGGGCAGGAACCTGCTGCAGGAAGCCGTTTATTCCTCCGTGAAACGCGTTATACCAAGATAGATATACATGAAAAGCCCATTAAAAGCGACCAAAAGGAAATCGAAAATGCAAAACAAAAATCAAAGAGTAATCCGGTAAGCAATCAAGCAACCCAATCCAATGGCAATCCAGCCATTCATCGTGTGGCACAAGGGGAGACTATGCAGCAAATTGCCCGAAAATACGATTTGCCTGTGGCCACCCTTTACAAGAAAAACCGGATGAAAGAAGGACAGCAGCCAGCTATTGGGGCTAAGATTCATCTGGAGGAAAGAAGATATGTGCCGCCAAAAATCAGGGAAAATCCTTTAAAACAGGAGATGGCGGAGAAACCCGAAAATAAAGCCAGGCAAGATAAGCCCAGCGCAAACGCTGGCAACCCAACCCGCAACCAAAATGAAAATAAGAAAAGCGATAGGAAAACCGAAAATGCTGTAGATCCCAATAAACGAAAGAATTCAGAGGGAGAACAAAAAACCAAAGCCGCAACAAAAAAGGACGCCCAAAAAAAGGATCATAAGAACTCCTCTGAAAAGGAGGCTTCTGTTTTTCATCAAGTGAAATCAGGGGAGAATCTTTATACCATTGCCAAGCAATATGGAGTGGGGGTTACCCATCTTAAGGACTGGAACGACTTATCCAATAATACCATAGAGCCGGGTGATCGACTACGGGTTAAAAAGCCTTCCGAAAGTTCTGAGGAATCGGGCAAAAAAACTTCAGGACCTAAAGAAAACAAGAAAAGGGATAAGTTACCCAATTACCATAAAGTGAAGCCTGATGAGACCCTTTACAGCATATCAGTAAAATACAATGTTCCAGTGTCAAGACTTAAAACTTTGAATGATTTGGAAACCAACGATGTGGAAATTGGTCAGAAACTTAGGATAAAGCAAAAAAAGGACAATACTCCGAAAAAAGGAAAAGCCGGCAACAATAAAAGGGCTTTTCACAAAGTTAAATCAGACGAAACCCTTTTTAGTATTGCCCAGCAATATGATGTTACTGTTAAGGAATTGAAAGCAATCAATGACCTGGATAATAATACCGTGGAACCGGGACAAAAGCTTTACCTGGAAGAGTGAAGGGCTAAAGGGATTGTATCTGAACGGGATCATTGTGGCTACTTTATTGATCCTGGGATTCTGCCAGAACGCATTTACCCAGGCCGATACTAATCCTTTAAAACCCCTCATAGAAAAAGAAAAGCAGCAATTTGCTAAAAAAAGGGCGTTTCGGGATGAGGTGGATCAGTATGGCTATGAAGTGCTTTATAACAGGCTTTCGTTGGCTATAGACCCTGCAAAAGATACCCTAAGCGGAAACGTCCTTGTTTTTTTTAAGGTAAAACAAACCAAACTCGATACCCTCTTTTTGGATCTTGACTTCCGGATGATCGTTGATTCGGTTAAAATGGGCAACGATAAGCTAAAGCATTTTCAAACACCAGCTCATAAATTGGGTATAGTGTTTTCGAACAGCCAACCTCCCGCTAAAAAAGATTCCTTGACGGTATTTTATAAAGGGGTTCCTCACAAAACGGGTTTTGGTTCCTACAACAAACTCACTCATGACAATGTGCCCCTCATGTGGACGTTATCCCAGCCTTACGGGGCAAAGGAGTGGTGGCCGTGCAAGCAAACGTTAACGGATAAAATTGATTCCGTGGATGTTTATGTCACAACGGTTGATACCTATAAGGTGGTTAGTAACGGTGTCATGCAAACCCGCATTGAATCCGGAAACAAAGCCACATACCATTGGCAACACCGGTATCCGATTGCTACTTATCTGGTAGCGATTGCTGTCACCAATTATCGGGTTTACCGGGACTCCATTGATATAAATTCCGGGGATACGACTGTGAATTTACCCCTCGTTCATTATTTATACCCTGAGAATTTTAAAACCAATAAGGAAAAGGTTAAGTATACCAATGAGGTGATTAAAGTTTTCAATACCCTTTTCGGGGAATATCCCTTTTCCAAAGAGCAATATGGTCATGCCCGGATGAGTCAGGGAGGCGCCATGGAACATCAGACAATGAGTTTTATGGGGTCTTTAAACAAGGATTTTATAGCGCATGAATTGGCCCACCAATGGTTTGGGAATAAGATTACCTGCGGGAGCTGGCAGGACATTTGGTTAAATGAAGGGTTTGCTACGTATTTAACAGGGTTGTCCAAACGGGCATTAGAAGGGGAAAAATCATGGGATTTATGGAAGAAACAAAAAATTGCTTCCGTTACCAGCCGGGATTGGGGCTCCGTATACATTGGAGAGAACCAGAAGCTCAATGAAGACCGGATCTTTAATTGGCGTTTATCTTACAATAAAGGGGCTTATGTATTAAGGATGTTAAAATGGCGTTTGGGTAAATCGGATTTTAATAAAGCGGTTTATCAATATTTGAATGATCCTGAGCTGGCCTATCAATCAGCCAAAACGGAAGATTTTAAAAGGCATCTGGAAAATGTCAGCAAAAAGGATCTGGATGAGTTTTTTCAGGATTGGGTATATGGTCAGGGTTATCCGATCTACGAGGTGCGTTGGCGAAAAGCCGGCAAATCGTTGGGGATAAACCCAAACACTGCAACTCATTTTATAGATGTTCAAATAAACCAAAAACAAGCGAACTCATCCGTGGATTTTTACGAAATGTCGGTTCCTTTACTGATTAAGGGAAAGGATCAGGAAAAGCGGATAACGTTAAATTCCAGTAAAAATGAGCAAATTTTTAAGGATTTGGATATCCCTTTTGAAGTGGACTCAGTAATTTTAGATCCTGAAAATCGAATTTTAGCAAAAGGAAAGACCATAAAGACCAAAAATTTTAAAGGCAAGATTAATTCATTTGATAGACCAAATCTTTATCCTAATCCCGTAATGAATAAAGTTCATCTAAAACTTAATGGTTTTTGCGAAAGAAAAGTTAGATTTGTTTTGGCAAATGCTAAAGGAAAGGTTGTCTCAGAAAAATCCATATCCGGGGATTTTGGACTTAAGTCAACCTTAAAATTTAACTTAAAAAATCTAAGAAGTGGTATTTATTTTGTCCTTATAGCATGTCAAGGAAAAAAGGTCAAAAAATCTATTATGAAAATTAATTCATAACTTAAAATCTTGCCCGGGAGTTATCTCTTTTTAATTTCTCTTTCGTATACACACCGAACTTAAGCTTAATCTTTCCAAATTCCGCGAGAAATTATTAAAACTCCCGGGTTTTTTATTTCCTCTTTTTTCAGGTTTTTACCGGCTTGCCAATAACAGTTTATAGCCATGCTCTTGTTTAAAATCTCCCTTTACCGATCTGATCAAAAGCAATCCTTCTTATTTCGGTTTTATTCTGGAAACCGTTAAGTCGAGAAATGCACTCTGCTTCCCGTATCATGTACATCCAAACGAATTTGAGTTCCTAAGTAGAAAGCCAGGTGATGCTCATGGTGACCGGCCGGGAACCCGAAACATACGGGAAAATCAAAGGCCTCTGTATGGTGATAAATGATTTCTTCTGCCGTTTGCCCATAGGGTATTTCATTGTCATTCATGTCCGTCATACCACCAACGATCAATCCCCGCAACCACTTAAATTTACCGGCTCTTTTAAGCCCCCAAAGCATACGGTCTACATGGTATAGGTATTCATCCACTTCCTCAATAAACAAAAGCTTTCCATTCGGTTCAAAATCCTCCTTTGAGCCAATGAGATTATAAAGCATACTCAGGTTACCGCCAATTAATTTACCCTCTCCCCAGCCATTTTGATTTAGGGGATGAGTATCGGCTGAGATTGTTTTGGTTCTACCGGTTAAGGTTTCTAAAATGCTGTTAACGGATGCTTTTTCAGCCGGTGCTTCCGGGAATCCGCTCGGCATCAGGCAATGGATTGAAGGTAGTCCTAAAACGTTATTCATATGGGCATGAAGTACAGTTACATCGCTGTAGCCGGCTATCCATTTCGGCTGGTTATGAAAGCTGGTAAAATCCAATTGATCAATGATCCGAATAGTTCCATAGCCCCCTTTTGCACATAAAATAGCAGCCACTTCCGGGTCATCCGCCATGGATTGAAAATCCTGGATGCGTAATTCGTCAGAGCCGGCAAACTGATTCCTTTCAGCCCCTATGGTAATTCCTGATTTTACCTTAAACCCCCAATCTTTTAAAATAGCTATTGCGGGTTGAATGGCTTCCCGGCTGATTTTCCTGGCTGTACTTACGATGCCAATTGTGTCACCGGCTTTCAGAAATGGTGGCATAACCTTTAATTTCGAATTTTCAATTCATCAATCCCGAAATTTAAAAAATATGCGCAATTTCAATCGTCACTTAGTTACTTCCGCGCTTCCTTATGGCAATGGGCCTATTCACATCGGTCAATTGGCAGGTGCTTATTTGCCTGCGGATGTTTACGTGCGGTACCTACGGCTCAAAGGGGAGGATGTAACCTTTATTTGCGGGGCTGATGAACATGGGGTCCCTATTACTTTGGAAGCCCGTAAAGAAGGGATTCACCCGAAGGAAGTCGTGGATAAATGGTTCGAAGTCAATAGAAACAGTTTTGCAAACTTCGGGATTGATTTTGACATCTTTCACCGGACCAGTGATCCACTCCATTACGAAACAGCACAGGATTTTTTCCTGAAGCTCTATGAAGACGGAATTTTGTTTGAAGAAACTTCAGAGCAATATTACGATAAAGAGGCCGGGCAATTTTTAGCCGATCGATACATCATCGGTACTTGTCCGAAATGTGGATATGAAGAAGCATATGGTGACCAATGCGAGAAATGTGGCAGTAGTTTAAGCCCGAAAGAGCTCATCAACCCGAAATCAAAGCTAAGTGGTGAAGACCCTCAACTTCGGGAGACCAAACACTGGTATTTACCCCTTGACCAGTACGAGGATTGGTTAAGGCAATGGATCTTAACGGATCACAAGCATGATTGGAAGACAAACGTTTACGGTCAATGCAAGTCCTGGTTAGATCAGGGTTTGAAAGCCCGGGCCATAACCCGTGACCTGGAATGGGGTGTACCGGTTCCCCTTGAGGAGGCGGAAGGTAAGGTACTTTATGTATGGTTTGATGCTCCTATTGGCTATATTTCCGCTACAATAGCCTATTTTAAACAAAAAGCGGAAGAAGATCCTGCCAATTATTCGCCTGATGATTGGCAAAAATACTGGCAAAAAGAAGATACAAAACTTGTTCATTTCATTGGTAAGGATAACATTGTCTTTCACTGCATTATCTTCCCGTGCATGCTGCACACCCATCCTGATTATATCGTACCCGAGAACGTACCGGCTAATGAATTTTTAAACCTGGAGGGTAACAAGCTTTCTACGAGTCGGAACTGGGCTGTATGGCTTGATGAATACCTGGCGGACTGGCCTGGCAAACAGGATGTACTACGTTACGTGCTAACGGCCAATGCCCCGGAAACCAAGGACAATGACTTCACCTGGAAGGACTTCCAGGATAAGAACAACAATGAATTGGTAGCCATTTTAGGCAATTTTGTCAACCGGGTTATTGTGCTAACCAATAAGTACTTTGATGGCCAAGTACCCGAAATAGGAGAAAAAGGCGCTCCCGAAAAGGAGTTGGAGAAACAAATAGACCGTTTCCCGGGTAATATCGGAGAAGCTTTAGAAAATTACCGGCAAAGGGAGGCATTGGTCGAGATGATGAATTTAGCCCGCTTAGGCAATAAATACCTCACTGAAACCGAGCCTTGGAAACTTTGGAAAAACAATGAGCAAGCCCGGACAAAAACAGTGCTTCATTATGGCATCCAAATCGTAGCCAACCTTGCTACCCTGGCAGAGCCCTTTATCCCTTTTGCCACTGCCAAAATACGGGAGATGCTTAACCTGGAAGCAGCCCAATGGAATCAAACCGGTAACCTCGAACTGGTAGCCGTTGGGCATCAAATCAAAAAGGGAGATTTACTGTTTGAAAAAATTTCCAATGAGCAAATTGACAAGCAGCAACAAAAACTCCGGGAAAAATCCAGCAATGGGGAAGATGAACCAAAAGCGGATGAAGCCAAACCCCACATTGATTTTGAGGATTTCACGAAACTTGATATCCGGGTAGTAAAGGTTAAAAAAGCCGAAACCATTCCCAAAGCCGATAAACTGCTTAAATTAACGGTTGATACCGGCCGGGAAGAAAGAACTGTAGTTGCCGGTATTGCCAAGCAATTCAAACCTGAAGAAGTGGAAGGGGCAAAAATTTGCATGTTGTTGAACCTTGCCCCCAAAAAAATGAAAGGGGTGGAATCGCATGGGATGATTCTGATGGCTGAGGATAGCGATGGGAACTTATCCTTTTTAAAGCCGGATCAAGGAATGGCCATTGGTGCCAAGGTGCGGTAAAAGATTTATTTCAGGCTGTGCGTTAATGCTTTGTAATTCCTGTAATTTAGTTTTTAACTGCATTAAACATACTCTAATATTAATTTTGATGATTTTATGTTTAGTAATTAGTTATTTGTTTATATTTCAAAGATTATTCATGTTTAAGTTTTATTGGTCATTGCGTCTTCTTCATGCTTGGGTCCTTTTGTCTCCCGAATAAAATCAAACGCCACATCCAGGGCTTTTTGGTTTTCCTCCGGTGAAGGGTTGGCTTTGGCAAACTTAGCCAGGTCCGCGGTTTCAAAAATTTCCTTGAGCTGATCCTTTTGGTTTGGTGAAAGGGGTTTTTGTTTCAATTGCTCCATGATTTCACCGGTCGTAAGCTCCAGGGCCCGAATTTGAAATACTTTCTCCAAATATGCCCGTAGGATGTCAGTGAGTTGATCGTGGTATTCCTTGATATATCCTTGTTGCCAAAGCTGCTGGGATTTCAGTTTTTCCAATTTCTCAATGGCTATTTCATGGGGGGCTTTAACAAGTTGGCGTTCCGGTTTTTCCTGCGGCTTTTGCTTCCAACGCCTGTATAACCAAACACCCAGCAGGATAAGCAATATAATCCCTAAACCAACGGCCAGGTAAGGCCATAATTCGGCAAAAGTCAGCGGGATATCGTAGATCTCCTTAACCGGTTTGATGGCTTTAGAAGTATCTACTGCCATTGTTTGCACGTGAACCTGGAAAGTATCGGTCTGAAGTGTTTGGATGGTAGTGTCTCCTTTTTGGCGGGAAGTAATGGTTAATGCGGGTAAAACTTGTTTGCCCGGCTTAAAACTGGTAACCTTTAAAGTTTGGGTTTTTACCTTACCTTTTACCGTTTTTGAGGAATCTATTTGTCCTTGTTCAAGGATTTCAAAAGCACCCAGGGAATCCTCAAAAGCGGGCCACTCCAATATGGAATTGTTACTGTGCTTCACCTTGAGTTTGTAGTGAAAAGGGGAGCCTATGAGGATGCTGTTCGAATCCACCTGCGCATTGACGTGAAATTGTTGCCCCTTTATCCCGGAAATTCCGGTAATGAAAAGGCATACCGTCAAAAATAAGGTTAAGAATGGGGGCCTGTGAATTTTCATGGAAAGATGCTTAAAGCCTTTTACCTCGTTGTTTGAAAAAGTTTAACAAGGTATTCACGTAGGGGCGGTCAGTAGCCACACTAACCCAATCCGCCCCGCTTTTTTTTAGGGATTCTCTGGCATAGGTGTAATTGGCATAATACCATCGCTTGTATTCTTCCCGTACTTGTGTTTTATTGGTATCTACCCATTGGGTGGCACCGGTTTCTGCATCTTTCAACCGGATAAGGCCCACCGGGGGAATGGAAGATTCCCGGGGGTCATGAAAGTGCATCCCGATGAGGTCATGCCGTCTGGACGCCACAGCCAAAGGATTCATGAAATCCTGATCCATGAAGTCCGACATCAAAAAGGCAATGGTTCGCTTTTTCATGGTGTTGTTGAAATATTTCAAGGCTTCGCTGATATCTGTTTGGCTGTGTTCCGGCTTGAAATCCAATAACTCACGTACAATCCTGAGGGTATGGGAGCGGCCTTTCTTGGGGGGAATGAATTTCTCCACCTGGTCACTGAAAAAAATTACGCCCACTTTGTCATTGTTGTTAATGGCTGAAAAAGATATAATAGCCGCTATTTCTGTTATGACCTCATTCTTGGTTTTTTGTGCGGTACCGAAAAAATCCGATTGGCTGACATCTATCAAAAGCATCACCGTTAGCTCGCGTTCCTCTTCAAAGACCTTAACGTAAGGATGATTAAACCGGGCAGTGACATTCCAGTCAATGTTCCTTACGTCATCCCCATATTGGTATTCCCGAACTTCCGAAAAAGCCATTCCCCTCCCTTTGAAAGCACTGTGGTATTCTCCTGAAAAAAGGTGTTTGGAGAGCCCTTTGGTTTTGATCTCTATCTCCCTAACCTTCTTCAGCAGTTCCTTGGTTTCCATTTATGCGAATGTTTTCGAATGAGAAAGACTTTGTAACGCCAAGCCCGAAATGCTATGGTTTTTATTGGTTCGTTTATCTCCTTAAGGTACTTCCACCGCATTCAACACCCTGGTAATGATCTGATCGGTCGTCATATTTTCGGCTTCGGCTTCGTACGTCAATCCGATCCTGTGCCGCATTACATCATGACAAATCGAACGGACATCTTCCGGCACTACATAACCCCTTCTTTTGATAAAAGCATAGGCCCTTGAAGCCAATGCGAGGTTAATGCTGGCACGCGGAGAAGCGCCAAAGCTAATAAGCGGCTGAATGCCGCTAATTGTGTATTGTTCAGGGTGGCGGGTAGCAAAAACAATGTCCAGGATGTACTGCTCGACTTTTTCATCCATATAAACCTCCTTTACCGTATCCCTTGCCTTGAGGATATCTTTTGGAGAAGCTACTGGTTGGATTTCCTGAGGCGGCCTATTAATATTTTGCCTCATGATTTCCCGCTCCTCTTCTTTTTGCGGGTAGGTGATCATGACTTTTAGCATGAATCGGTCCACCTGGGCCTCAGGCAAAGGATAAGTTCCTTCTTGCTCGATTGGGTTTTGGGTGGCCAATACGAGGAATGGCTCTTCCAGGCTAAAGGTTTGATCACCAATGCTTACTTCCCGCTCCTGCATGGCTTGCAAAAGGGCACTTTGCACTTTGGCGGGTGCTCGGTTTACTTCGTCCGCCAGAATGAAATTGGCAAAGATTGGCCCTTTCCGGATGACGAATTGGTGCTCGGCCTGGTTATAAATTTGGGTTCCCAAAAGGTCAGCCGGCAACAAATCCGGTGTGAACTGAATGCGGTTAAAGTCGGCATTAATGGCGGAAGAAAGGGATTTGATGGCTAAGGTCTTGGCCAGACCCGGAACGCCTTCCAACAGAATATGGCCTTGTGAGAGTAACCCCACCAAAAGACGCTCCAACATGTATTTTTGCCCGACAATGGTTTTGCCGATTTCCTTTTCTAATTGATCAACAAAGGCACTTTCTTGACGAATACGCTCGTTAAGGGCTTTGATATCGGGTTGCTGTTCCTCGGTTTGGGCTTCCGG
>CAZJWK010000011.1:0-42252 GCA_964549595.1 uncultured Sphingobacteriales bacterium
TGCTATTGAAACATCTGATCCCCCTAAACCGACATCTTCTAATCTCCCTGTAGCAAGAAAATCATCCCCTTTAGTTTTACTTACACCTCTCAGCCTGTCATCATTATTGTCTCCAAGCGTTGTGTTCCAAAGTATATTTCCCTGATCATCAACCATGCTTAAGTAACCATCATTTCCACCATTACCAAAGTTCTGGGTCCAACCGCCAACTAAAATGTTACTATCTGAGAGGCTTTTTACGCCAAACGCTTGTTCTGAATTGTTTGAATTGGACCCACCAAATGCTTGAGACCATTGGAGATTGCCTTGTTGATCAATTTTTATTAAAAAAATATCTTCTCCACCAGGTCCATAACTTCGGGTTAATCCAGCTAAAATTAGCTCGTTATCTGAGGTAGTATCAATCCACCTAGCTCCATCTCTATTGGAACCCCCGTATGCTTTCATCCATATTGAGTTACCATTGCCATCAACCTTTAAAGCGAAGGCATCTCTACCTCCATTTCCATGGGCTTGGGTATTTCCTGTTACTACAAATGAATCCCTAGCGGTTTGTATAATGCTCCAACCATGATGGCCATTACTGGTATTATAAACTTTCGACCAATTAATATTCCCGTTTTTTTCGCTAAGTCTAATTAACCATAGGTCATGTTCACTTGAGCCCCCATAGGATTGAGTCCATCCTGCTACCAAAAAGTCGCCATCATCCGCTTGTTCAATTCCCCATGCCCTATCTCTTTGCCCTCCTCCTAAAGTTTGAGCCCAATCCAAACCTCCGGTATCATCTGTTTTAACTACAAAAATATCATCATTTCCTGCTGAATTTGAGGTTGCCCAACCCGTTGCTACAAAACCACCATCTTCAGTTTGAAACCCATCCACAAACCTTTCATTGCCTGAGCCTCCATAAGTAGATGTCCAGTCAATTTTTCCATTAATGTCTAGTTTTGAAAAGAATCCATCTCTTCCTCCTGCTCCAAAACTATAAGTTTCACCGCAGACAAAAATTCCTCCATCGCAGGTTTGTTCTATGCTATAACCGGTTTCATTATCAGTTTCTCCGTAGTTCCGCCAAAAGAGGCTATCATTACTAATGCTGGTATCTCCTTTTGGTTTTACTGATAATGAGTCATTGTTCGAGCAACCCAATGAATCGTAAGCGGTCAAATGAAATTCATTGGTTGGAAATGGATAAGCCCATGGTTCTTTTATGGTGGAATCACTTAAAGCGGAGTCAGAGCCCCAAACAAAACTGTCAGCCGTTGATTTTACGCTTAATTGAAAGGAATCACCGGGACAAATAAAACCATAATCCTCGCTAATATCCACATCAGGGCCAGCAATTTGAACCGTTTTGACAGCGGTATCGGTATCACTTGAAGTGGAGGCTATGAGTTGAACATCAAAACTATCTAAATGCGAAAATTGATGCTCTGGATTTTGATCGGCTGAAGAATCACTCGAAGATAAGGAATCATTAAAGTTCCAATCCCATGAATAGCCTGCTAAAGAATCCTGAAACGTACTATCGGTAAAGGAGGTTTTGGAGTTTAAACAAGTATCCGAATAGGAAAAATCTGCTTCAACCGGGCAAAGAAGGGTTTTTGTTAAGTCTTCATATGTACGGGTAGCACCAGAATCTTTGCTTTCATTAGGCGTTTGAGTAGTTATACCTCCATTGTAGGAAGTTCGGCTGTAGTTTGCTGAATTTTCACCTATGCTCAGGCTTGTTTGATTACAACCTGCATCCCCTGTACTATCTGTTTTTATTATGTATATATCATTTCCGCCACTGCCAAAACTCTGTGTAGTACCCACCAATAAAAAACCACTATCAGAAGTTTGAATAACGGAAGAATTGGCCTTCTTATTTATTTCATCATCACTACTTCCACCATAAGTGTTTGACCAATCTATAGCTCCTGTGCTATCAGTTTTGATTAGCCATAGGTCCCAACCACCGTTTCCATAAGATTTGGTTTTACCACTTATGATAAACCCACTATCTTTAGTTTCAATGACAGTACTGGCACGTTCATCTGAAGAGCCTCCGTAGTAGGAGTTTACACCATTAATACTACTATTGGTATCAACTTCAATTAAAAATATGTCTTCATTACCACTACTTGTACTTTTTGTAAAGCCACTCAATAAATAATGGGTATTGGCAAGCTGGGTGATCGCAAATGCTTTATCCAAATCATCATTTGTTGAGTGATAATAGGAAGTATCAAAATTCCTATTGCCATTCTCCTCATAGTTCGATAGGTAAATATCTTTTGCGCTTGCCGGAGAATTGTTTATATTTCCCGCAAAAGTATACTCACCTTCTTGGTTAATCGTTGAGGAATTAATATTATCAGAAACCCCGGTTCTCCTTATTTCCTGCCATTTAATGAAATTGCCATTTTGGCTTAACTTAACTACCCATGGTTCCCAATTCGATGAAAAACATTGGGGTTGTAGCGTTAAAACAAATGCGCTATCTGATGAGGCTTGAAGAACATCATTTCCCTCAACATTTCCGTTACACCCGAAAGATTTGGACCAATCGAGTGTTCCATCTTTTTCAAGCTTTAAAAAATAGGCATCCTTATTATTCCCTCCATAGGATTTAGTTTCTCCTATAACCGCAAAGCCGCTGTCATAAGTTTGAATGATTTTTTTTGCTTCTTCGTCATTACTACCTCCATATATTCTGCTCCATAAAGTGTCTCCTTGGCTATCGAATTTTATAACTATAATATCACTTCCACCCTGACCAAAACTGGAAGTATGGCCCGCCAATATATAATTACCGTCATTGGTGGCCGTTACAGATCTTCCTATATCATCCGATGAGCCTCCAAAGCTCTTTTGAAATGTATTTTGCGCTTTACAAGATATTGTATAGCAATTTATGTGGAATAATAAGAATACAATGAAGAGTATAAAAAACCTCATTTACCGGATGTTTATTTTCGCTAAATTGGCTTTAACAAATTTAACGTCTTCTTTTAAATGAAATTTTTTGTAAGAGAATTTTATTCATTACTAAGATACTTAGAATTTCCTCATAGTGAGTTGTTTTTTTAATGCTAAAAACGGTTATTTGAGGGCTGATAATGCGTATTTTTCCCAATGGTTCCAATTAAAAAATTTTCGGTAAGCTCCGGTTAGGATATGGGAGACATCAGGAAACAAGGGGTTAGTAACTCTTTTATTCTCTATTTAGGAGTTGCATTGGGGTATATCAATGTGGTGCTGCTTTTCCCAAAATTTTTCACCCCTGACCAATTTGGCCTCACAAGGCTCCTGCTATCCTTCGGTAATATCATGGCAACCCTTTCCCATGTTGGATTCAACAATGTTACCATTAAATACTTTCCTTATTTTAAAGATGATTCTAAGTCCCATGCCAACTTTCTTTTTTTGATCCTTTTTGTCCCCCTTTTGGGTTTTATACTTATCGCTTTGCTTTTTTTTGCGTTAAAACCCTGGATAATCAATCAGTTTGCTCCGAACTCACCCCTCTTTGTGAAACATCTTTATTGGGTTTTCCCCTTGACCCTTTTCCAGATTTATTTTAATGCTTTTACAGCTTATGCAAGGTCACTTTTTCAAGCTGTTCTACCCATGCTTTTCAAAGAAATTGGGGTTCGCTTGATTGTCATGATTAGTATCTTGTTGGCCACATTCCAGGTCATTAATTTTCAGGCATTTCTTTACTTGTTTGCGTTGGCTTATGCCTCCCCGGTCATTGGTTTTTTAGTGTATTTCTTATCAAATAAGGATTTTAAGATCAAACCCAATTTACGCATTTTTAATTTTTCTTACTTGAGGGAAATGTTTGTGTATGGGTTTTTTACGCTTGCCAATAAATTTTCACACATTTTAAGCAGGCGTGTAGATGTCATAATGTTAAGTGCTTTGGTAGGGTTAGGCTCTACTGCAGTTTACACCATTGCCTATTTTATTGCTAATGTGATACTCATACCGGGCCGAGGGCTGAAACAAATAGCCGCGCCAAAAGTGGCCAATGCATTTGCTAAAAATTTTTCCGGGGAAATCAGGTCCATTTACCAGAAGTCCGCTTTAAACCAGTTACTTGCCGGAAGCTTTGTTTTCTTAATTGTATGGCCCAATGTAGTACCCATTTTAGAGATTATTAACCCTGAATACCTGGCGGCTGAGTATGTGGTATTTTTTATTGGTTTAGCCAGGTTAGTGGGATTGGGAAGCGGAATAAAAAATCAAATTATCCTTCATTCTGTGTATTTTAGGTCTAATCTGGTTTTCATTTTTATCCAATTAGGCCTTGTGGTGATCCTTAATTATTTGCTTATCCCTAAGTACCAGATTGTAGGTGCTGCAATGGGAACAGCCATTGCTGAGATTTCAGTGTCTATATCAAAGGTGGTCTTTATTTGGATTAAACTGGGCTATCAGCCTTTTTCCGGAAATATGATAAAGCTTTTTGCGATCATTGGTGTGGTTTCCGTAGTTAGTTACTTTCTACCGGATTGGTCGCCTCAAAATTTACCTGATCTATGGGCTAACCTTGTAACAATAGGGTATAAGGCATTGGTTATAGCAGCCCTTTTTATTTCAGGAGTACTACTCCTAAAACCTTCCGAAGACATTCATGAAATTATCATGAAGGGTAAAAACAGGATTTTGGCTAAGCTAAGCTAAGGATACTTAATTACCATTCAGCTTCCGGATCTATTTGAAATACCTCAGTCATCTCCTCCATCAAAGGTTTTAGGTGTTCAGTGTGGTACCCTTTTCTTCCCCCCAGAGAAGGTTCAATACTTTTTTCATCAGGCATTTCCAGCGAAGCCTTTTCCAGGGAAGGTTGAATTTGTTCCAGCCATTTTGCTTTTAAAGCCTTTTCCCCTTCAAAAATACCAGATTGCTTAAGGGCTTCTTCCTGATCCCCTTCTTCAAAAATCCCCAAGGCTAACGGAAAAGCTTCATTAAGGTTAGTTTGAAGCCTTGATTTACTTTCCTCCGTACCGTTACCCAACTGCTTGAGGAGTGTGTCAGCATGGAAAACATGGTATTTGATTTCCCCTTTTAATTTTTTGGATAGGTTGGCCAGGGGCTCGTAAGTGGATTGCGATAAAGCTTCAACCCTTAAAAATTCCGCATGGTCAAACAGGAAATGGCGAATAAGGGCAAAGTCGTAAGCCTTAGTGGGGTATTCCACCAAATGGCAACATTTGAAACTGGTTTCTTTCCTTTTAAAACCAAGGTCGTCAGGATTTCCTTCTCCAAGTGATTCCAGTAGTTGGTAAAAATTGTATGCATGACCAATTTTATCCTGAGCAATGGAGCTAAAGGAAATATCCTCTTCAAGGGTGGGGCCTATGCCCGTCCATTCTGAATTTCGATGACCGTAGATAAGCTGATCATCAGCAATTTTATAAAGCAGCTCTTTGAGCGCTTCCTGGCTATTATTCGTTTCCGGCATTTTCACGTTCTTCTTTGAATTTTTTAACTTTTTCTTTGACTTTATAAGTCCCTGGTTCTCTGTGCACTTTAGATGGGGCACTCTCAAAAATATCCGTATCGCTATAGCTTGTTGCCAGGATCTCGGCGGATTTAACCACCCAAACATTAGTGGCTTCTCCGCGCCTGGTAAATTGTTCTTTGGCAAATACCAAAGCTGTTTCCGCATCAGGGGCATGAACTATACCAGCATGACAATGCTGCGTACCTTTCTTTTTCTGAAGGAAAACTTCATACGTTACCCCGTAATCTTTTTGTTCGACTACTTGTTCTCCTTCTTTTGCTTCTTCCGGTAAGTTCATCCGGTTAACCCGTGGATCTAAAGAAATTTCCTTCATAATGGTTTTTATTTAGGCGTAGGGTGTGACATATTTTTCACCTTGAGCATAGCGTTTTAAAGCATCTTTAACCCATTTACCGTTTTCCTCAGCCCATCTTCTGACAGCGAGTCTTTCTTTATTGCAAGGACCGTCACCTTTAATAACACGGAAAAATTCATCCCAGTCAGGCTCGGTAAAATGGTATTGCTTAGTCTCAGGATCTTTATAAAGATTCGGATCCGGAATTTCTAATTCTAAATCCTGAATTTTGGGAACATACATGGAAAGGAATTGCTGACGCATTTCATCATTTGAGGCCATTTTGACCTTCCATTTCATCAATTTTTCTGTGTGCACGGAATCCTTGTCTGAAGGCCCGAAGAAATGCATTAGGGGTTGCCACCATCTGTTAAGGGCAGCCTGCAGCATTTCCCTTTGTTTCCTGGTGCCTGCTGCAAGCGAAACAAAAGCATCATGCCCTTGCTTTAAATGGAAGGATTCCTCGTAATTAATCCTTTCCAAAGCTCGTACATAAGGTCCATAGGATCCCTTGGCATTATTAACCTGGTTGACTATCGCAGCAGCGTCTACTAAAAATCCAATAACGGTTACGTCAGCCCACGTTTCGGCTGGATAGTTAAAAACGTTGGAATATTTGGATTTACCATTGAGCAAATCATTAATCATTTGTTCACGTGTTTTGCCCAAGGTTTCCGCTGCGCCATATAGCAGCTGGCCGTGACCAACCTCGTCCTGGACTTTGGCAATAAGTGCCATCTTACGCCTAAAACCAGGGGCTCGGGTAATCCATGTGCCTTCGGGTAAAGCGCCCACAATTTCGGAATGCGCATGTTGCTCAATCATTCGCCTGACCTGCTTTTTATACTCAGCAGGCATCCAGTCCTGAGGCTCAATCTTTTCTCCATTTTGAATCCTATCCTCAAATTCCTGGAGTTTTTCCGGGTCCTCGTTTACGAAGTCCTCTTTACCCTTTTTTTCGTTGCCGGGAACGTAACCGCCTCCATACATAAGCTTTAAAATTTTTTATTTGACAATTAACTCTTTCCAATTCCGTTCATAAGCATTTCCGAAAGTTGTTCACCTATATCCTCAGCAGACATAGGGCCATCCGGCTTATACCATTCAAAGGTCCAATTTAGCGCGGATAAAATAGTCAGGGTCGCAAATTTTTCGTTTTGTGCCTTAAATATCCCTTTCTGGATACCGTCTTTAATGATTTGTTGAAAAGCGTTTTCGTATTTGCTCCTTTGTTCCTTAAATGTTTGAAGCTTGTTTTTTGTCAAAAACTGCCAATCATGCAAGAAAACAGCTGAGGCATTGATGTTTCGGGTTATGACTTTTATATGCCCTTTAATGGCTTCTTTGAGTTGCGCCCTTGGATCAGGTCCTGCCATTGTCATAGCCTTATCAAGGGCATGAAAAAATTCATTGGCCATATTGAAACAGATACTTTCCAGGATTTCTTCCTTGGAATTAACATGACTGTAAATAGAAGCCGGCTCAATGCCAATTTCCTTAGCCAAATGACGGATGGAAGTTGCTGAATAACCATTGGTCCTGAATAAGCTTTCGGCCACTTCTTTTATTTGGTCTTTCCGCTTTTTTTCTACTTGGGCTTCCATATTGATAATTGGCTTGCTTCTTTTCAAAAAAAAACTAACGTTCGTTAGCGAAATTAGGTTTCTTTATCCAAAATAAAAAGTTTTGGGAAGAATTTTAAGTAGTCTATCTCTTACAATGCTTTATGGAAGGACATCTACGGTATTTTTTCGAGTGAAACCCTGATAAAGGGTTTTTATGGTTAAATCCTTCAGCAGTTTAAGGCGGTATGGCTTGTAACGGCCCAGCTTTTGATTCCAGAATTTCAATTGTGCCAGTTCGGAGTTAAATTTGTCGCCTTTATGATATTCCAGGGTTTCAAAAAAATTATTCCTACAATAATCGTAAATCCGGACATCCATTTGATTTTTTTCTTTGATTAAATCGATGGTTTCCTGGCTGAAATCTGCTTGTTTATCACGGGATTTAGTAACGTTTTTCATTGCATAGAAAGGAGTGGACCAGCCGAAAAGCCTCTTAAGAATGACCAGTCCTTCATCAAAATGATCGTTAAGGCCCACAAAAGCAAAATCCCTTTTAATGTTATCCAGGGCTAAATCAATGGTTTCCTGGTTTTGGTGTCCTTCCTGGAAATAAGATTTGGGCATACCGGTAAGCCAGTGAGTCTGAATGTTAAAATTTTGGAAGTGATTTTCTTCAATGAGTCTTTTCAGAGAATAATTCGGGTTATTTACATAAGGGTAAAGCTTGTGTTTTGGGGAACGTTTAAGGTAATAATACTGGGAAATGACACGATCAACTGGTTCGCGAATGAAAGTAAAATATTGGTAATCTTCAGCTGGAAAATATTGGTGCATCCCATAAGGCCTGTGCCCGGCAACAATTTTAAGGTTCCGGATTTGCTTTTCGTTTAGTTGATTGACCTTTTCTTCAATGGGTTGGGCTTTGTTAACCCAAAAGATCTCGGGCCATCGGTAAAGCCACTCAATGATCATTTTCATGGTAGTACCCGCGGTCTTGGGTACATGAATATAGAATAGTAATGGGTTGGAATCAGAAGACATCATTGATTTTAAGTTTTACAAAAATAAATTTTAAAACCGTTTTTACGAGTTTATTTTTCGAAATATCCTGATTGAAGGGATTTAATAAATTAAGCCCAGGCTGAAGGGTTTAGTAAGCTACCCGGAATGGGTGTCCCGGAACCAGGAGCTGTATAGTATCTCCGGTTCCCCCCACTGTAAAAGCTTTGATCATGCCTCTGTTGAATGGCATAGTTATAATTTTCAAGGGCATCCAGGGGTATTTTTTTATTGACCTCATTTAGTTTTTTGGTCTTGAGGTTTTTGAGGGCCGCTTTATATTGGTCACCGGGTAATTTGAGGTTTAAAAAGGCTTCTCTGAATTCTTCCTTATTCGGTAATGGCCTCACTACGGTTTCTTCATATTTAAATGTATCGTATTGTAATGTTTGGATTCTGTTTAGCTTATTATTGGAAACACTGGCAGGAACCACAAAGGAAGCCTTTTTGAAGCCCATAGAACCAAATAAAATGGTATCTTTAGGTTCTACCACCATTGAGAAAAAACCCTCCAGGTTGCTTATGGCGCCACGTGGTTCGTTTTTTATTTGAATATTGGCATAGGGGATTGGGGAAGCACTATCCGAAGTTATTAAAAATCCTGAAAATTGAATAAGTAAGGAGTCTGGAGGATTACTTTGGCCTTGAACCGACTGCGTAAAAAAAGCCAGGCAAAAAAACCATAAAACCTTACTAATGATGCTGTTCAATTTCATAAGGTTTTATTTTGCTTTCTTTAATGTTTGCTAAAAAAGGACTAATCTATAAGGTTAATCTTGCTATTTCATCTAACGAAAGAGCCCATTTAGAGAATTCCAGCGTATAATTTTTTGATTTTTGCCTAAATCCCGGTAAAACCCATTGTTTGTTAAGATCCTTGCATGAGTAGTAAACGGCTCTGCAACAAGAGATTAGAAAATAATCCCTAAAAATAAGAAGAAAAAGACGATGGCAGGAGAAGGGATTCGTGTGAACATTAAAACCAGAAAGGTAGTCGTTAAAATACCCAAATTAAAGAAATCGATTCCAGCGGATCGTAATAAGATGTAGGCAGCAGCTGCTACCATTCCTGCTGCAACCGCGTTAATTCCTTCCAGGGATTTTTTAATAAAAGCATACCTTTTAAGTCCTTCCCAAATAGGCGCAACAAAAAATATCAGTAAGGTTCCCGGAAGAAAGATTCCAACCGTACCAATTATGCAACCAAGGATATGCCCGGAAACGCCTAAATCCTTTAAGGACATGCCCCCCACATAGGTAGAAAAAGAAAACACCGGTCCGGGTAGTGCTTGCACAATCCCATACCCTGCTAAGAATTCCTGGGAAGTGAGATAATCTTTAAAGTTAACAAAATGTTCATACATCATGGGAATTAACACATGTCCCCCGCCAAATACAATGCTGCCGTAACGGTAAGTATTTTCAAACAACAGAATGGGGGTAGCCTTGGTTAAGGCGCCCAGGGTAATAGCAACCACAAGAATACCAAAAAATAAAGTCAAATATTTCCAGCGAATGTCCAAGGTTTTTCTTTCATCCGAAGCGGCTGGTGTACCAGTAAAATTGGTGATAAATCCCCCAATGAACAAGGCTACCGGGTAAATCCAGGGTGCCCTGATTAAAATGGTGATAGCGGTTGAAGCAATGATGATTAAGGTTTGTATCCTGGTTTTAATAATGGTCCGTGTAATTTGTATGGCTGCATATAAGACAAACCCAATAGCCATTGGCTTTAAAAAACGGATGAAGTCATAAGATAATCCTTGTTCATCAATATAAGAAAAGAAAACAACAATCGTTGTCATGATTAGTACGGCAGGAAGCATCCATATCAATAAGGTTACAAAAGCAAGTAATTTTCCTCCTTTTTTAAGTCCGATGGCGGTGATGATTTGAGTCGAGGAAGGTCCCGGCAAGACCTGGCAAAGTGCTATTAACTCTAAAAGGTCATTTTCTTTGATATATTGTTTTTGGTTGACCAGTTTTTTCAATATCATTGCTAAGTGAGCCTGGGGTCCACCGAAAGCGGATACTGATATGAGAAAAATGTCTTTTAGGAACTCCAGGTGCCTAAGGAACATTAACCAATAGGTTTTATTTTGCCAAAGCGGGAAATTAAGTATTTATTTGCATTGATGGGATTGTAAGAATCGCCGTTTTCATCATTTACTTTAAAAGCAATCGGTTTTATGCGTACAAAGATAATTTTGTTAGCCTTTTTGACCTTACCCATTTTGGTCTTCCAATGGGGTTGTAAACCTTATCAATCGGAGGAAAAATTAAGGAAAGTTGACTCCTTGATCACTAAGGTTAAAGAGGTGGAATCCGAGTTTAAAAAAATAAATATTAACACCTTAAAAGATCGTTACGATACCATTGAGCGAATCAAGAAATACCTGAAAAAAAACCTGAAAAAAAAACCTAAAAATGACCTCGAGTCCCGCTTGGTCCGTTTTGAAGGGATATCCAATAATTACAGCAATTTCATTGAAAATTACGAATTAATAAGGTATGAAAATGAAAAGCATCTTAAACGGCTTAAATCCTTGAAAAAAGATGTCGTTGAAGAAAATATCCAACCCAAGCGGTATGATTCTATTTACAAAAGCGAGAAAAAAATTATTCAGAATCATTTTAACCGGGCCAGTAAATTAATCCAATCGGTGACAAAAATTGAAAACAATTACCGCCGGAGTCACAAAAAACTTAAAGCCGTTTATAAACGGCTTAAAACTAAGGAAAGCAACCAAAATTAAGTGGAGCACATCCCTAAAAATGATAACCAGGGCTAAAATCATTTATTCGTTTATCAACCTAAAATTAAAAAACTATGGAAGCTGATTTAGATCAAATTTTGGAAGAAGCTTCGCAAGGTATGCAAAAGGCCTATGACCATCTTAGTGAGGAATTTACAAAAATAAGGGCCGGAAAAGCGACTCCCCGAATGTTGGATGGGATTTATGTGGATTATTATGGTTTCAACACTCCATTAAACCAATTAGCAACCATAAACACCCCGGATGCAAGAACCATAACCATTCAACCCTGGGAAAAAAGCATGATAGAACCCATTGAAAAGGCTATTCAAAAAGCGAATCTCGGGCTTAATCCCCAGAATGACGGGACCATTATCCGGATAAATATTCCCGCCTTAACTGAAGAAAGGAGGAAAGAATTGGTTAAATACCTTAAAAATGAAGGGGAATCGGCTAAAATATCCGTAAGAAACATCAGGCAGGAAGCAAAGGATAAGATCAAGAAATTACAGAAGGAAGGTTTATCAGAAGATGAAGCAAAAGCCCAGGAAGATGAATTACAAAAATTAACGGATAAGCACATTGAATATGTTAATCAACTTGTGGAGCATAAAGAACAGGAAATCATGAGTCTTTAAAGTTTTTGCCCAATCAAAGTAGTTTTAACCAATTCCTTTTAAAATCAAAAAAATTGGCCTTTTGGCTTTCTTATGATGCTGGCTTATAAGCCTTTATAGAGGCTTTCAAAGGATTTTTAATATACTTTCAAAAGTTTTACTTTTGAATCAGAAAAAAACAAGGGGAAATTGCCAGAATATCCAGACTTAAAGGAAATTATACCGCAAGTAAAGCGAGATATTTTGAGAATGGTTCACAATGCAAAGTCGGGTCATCCGGGCGGCTCTATGGGCTGTACTGAGTTTATGACTACTTTATTTTACCATTACCTGGAACATAAACCTGATCATTTTACCATTGATGGGCGCAATGAAGATATTTTTATACTTTCCAATGGCCATATTTCTCCGGTTTTTTATAGTATTTTAGCAAGAAGGGGCTATTTTAATTTGGATGAGCTCAATACTTTTCGCAAAATTAATTCAAGGCTTCAGGGACATCCAGCCACAGCAGAGGGCTTGCCGGGGGTAAGAATTGCTACAGGTTCCTTGGGGCAAGGACTAAGTGCTGCCATTGGGGCGGCTTTAACCAAAAAATTAAACAAGGAGGATAGACTGGTTTATTCTTTACATGGCGATGGAGAAATGCAAGAGGGCCAGAATTGGGAAGGATTTATGTTTGCTTCTCATCACAGGGTGGATAACCTGATCGCAACCATTGATTATAACAATGCCCAGATCGATGGCCCTATGGAGGACATCATGTCTTTGGGGGATTTAAAAGCCAAACTCAAAAGTTTTGGTTGGATCACTTTTGAGATGAATGGCAATGACCTGGATGAGGTTCATCAAATCATTGAAAAAGCGCAGTCCTTAACCGGAAAAGGTCAGCCCATTGCCATTATTATGCATACTAAAATGGCTTATGGAGTGGATTTTATGGAAGGCGATTACCGGTGGCACGGTGTGCCTCCTTCTGATGAAGAATTGGAGAGCGCTCTGGAAAAACTTGAAGAAACTTTGGGGGATTATTAAACCTTTTTGATGGGAAATTGGCTTAAAATAGCTCTTATTTTTTGCTTCGCAATTTTCTTTTTTAAGAATGCGGAACCCCAGCCTTATACCAAAACACGTATATTGTTTGTCCTTGATGGATCCTACAGCATGTACGGGAATTTAGATAAAAATAGTAAAATTTCCGTGGCTAAACAATTATTATCCCGAATGGTGGACAGCCTGAGTCAAGAAAAGCACGTAGAAATAGGGTTAAGGGCTTATGGGCACCAATCCAATAAATACAAACAAGATTGCAAGGATACGCGATTAGAGGTTGGGTTTAGACCTAAAAATGAAGAAGCCATCGTTGAAGCGATAAAAGATATTGAACCCAAAGGGACTACCCCTATCGCCTATTCCTTAAAAGAAGCAGCCCAGGATTTTCCCGAGTCCAGAAGGGCTAAGAATGTGATCATTTTATTAACGGATGGTATCGAAGAATGCGATGGTGATCCTTGTGCTGTTTCTACTTCCTTGCAACAAAAAAACGTGATCCTCAAACCATTTATCATTGGTGTGGGGATTTCAGAGAAATTTAAGGATGAGTTTGACTGTGTCGGTCGTTATTACAATGCTGGGAACCGGAAGGAATTTCAGGAGGTATTATCGGTTGTAGTATCACAAGCCATTAATGCGACTACGACCCAGGTTAAGTTATTGGATATCCATGGTGAGGCTACTGAAACGGATGTTAACATGACATTTTTCGATACTAACCAGCATTTGATAAGGTATAATTACTACCATACAATGGATGAAAATGGTAAACCGGATACCCTGAACATTGATCCGGTTACTACCTACGATATCAAGGTTCACACCCAACCCCCTGTTTGGAAGAAAAATGTATCGATTGAACCCGGATCCCATAATGTGATTCCCATCAAGACACCAAGGGGCAGGATAAGATTAAAAATGAGCGGGGAAAATTATTATGGGGAGTTTAAAACTTTGGTAAAAAAGGATAAAAAGGCAAGTTGCCAATTGGTGAATGAACAACTAATGAATTCTCAGCATCGTTATATTGTAGGAAAATACGACTTGGAAGTTTTGACCAGGCCCAAATTAGAATTAGAAGATGTGAAAGTCAACCAGGATAAAGAAACTTTGATCGAGATTCCCTCCCCGGGCAAAGTATATGTTAGTAAGTCACAGGACATGATAGGAAGTATTTACCATCAAAAGGGCAATGCTTTGAAATGGATTTGTAATATTTCATCAGATACTCGTAGAGAACTTATAGTTTTGCAGCCCGGAAAATACCGGATTGTTGCACGACCTGAAAATGCTAATAAATCATACAAGACGACTGAAAAAAAGTTTGAAATCACCTCGGGTGGTTCCACGAAAATTTCAATAAACTAAATTGGATTAATGGCTGAATATCCGGAGATTAGTCAAAAAGCTACTCGAGAAGGTTTTGGAGAAGCACTTTATGAACTCGGTCATTACGATGAAAATGTGGTTGGTCTTTCGGCGGATTTAGCCGGATCCGTAAAAATGACTAAATTCTCGAAGGCTTTTCCGGATCGTTTTTTTCAATGTGGGGTGGCCGAAGCTAATATGATGGGTGTTGCGGCCGGCCTTACTATTGGTGGAAAAATTCCGTTTGCAGGCTCATTTGCTAATTTTGCCACAGGTCGGGTTTTTGATCAGGTTCGCCAGTCTATTGCTTATTCTTTCAAAAATGTGAAGATATGTGCTTCCCATGCGGGTCTGACGCTTGGTGAAGATGGGGCTTCTCACCAAATCCTTGAGGACATAGGCCTTATGCGAATGTTGCCCAATTTAACGGTTATCAATCCTTGTGATTATAATCAGACTTACCAGGCAACGAAAGCTGTTTATGAGATGTATGGACCCGCTTATGTGCGTTTCGGGCGGCCTAAAATGCCTAATTTTATTCCGGAAGATACCTATTTTGAGGTGGGGAAAGCCCTTCCCTTAAAAGAAGGTAATGATGTAACCATTTTTGCTACCGGTCATCTTGTATGGGAAGCTTTAAAAGCTGAAGAGGCGTTAAGCGAAGAAGGAATCAATGCTCAGGTGGTTAATATTCATACCATTAAACCCATTGATGAAGAATACATTTTGGATGCGGTTAGCAAAACCCAATGTGTGGTTACGGCGGAGGAACACCAAAGAAATGGGGGTTTGGGAGATGCTATTGCACAGCTGCTATCCAGGAAGTTACCTTCCATAGTAGAAATGGTTGCCGTAGAAGACCGTTTCGGCGAAAGCGGTAAACCTTACGCCTTATTAGAGAAATATGGTTTAAATGCTGATCAGATTCAGCATAAGGTTAGGCAGGTCCTGGAAAGAAAATATGCCAAAACCTGAATGACCCTTTTTTAATTTTCAGTAAGAAACCGGCGGTATATTAATTCCAGAAAACTCACTACTTGATTACTGCCATCTTTCCAGCCATACTGTTTTTTAATCGAATTTTCCAGATAATTTAAAGCATCTTCGTAGCTTTCTAAATTGTTTAACTTATCAAGGGTTTTGAAAAAAGTTTCCTTATCCCCATTAAACAATTCCCGGATAAAGGCTGCCCTCTCATTGAGTCCTATCGCTGTTTTTAAATCACTTATAGGCGTTAACTGGTATTTATCAGCCAAAGCCTTCCCTTGTTGTTTTTGCCTCAGCTGCTCATGAAGGGAGGTTTTTTCTCTCTGGAATTTTTCATAAATGGCCTTTCTATGCGCTTCGTCATCCTCTTCGTTCAGGGAGTCGGTTCCCGAGTGATCGGATGCCTTAGTTTCTTGTTGATGGTTGGTAGAATCAGATCCTTCGTTAATAGATTCTTCTTCCGTTATATCTGATTCTAGTCCCTTTGCTTGAAGGTTTGAATTTTCACCGGAGGCTACTACCTCATTTTCTTCGCCTTCGCCAGCATGGTAATCTTCCGCTTTGGGCTTACCACTTTTCCCTGAACTTTCCGGTTGGCTTTCTTCATGCTTTTTTTCCTTAAGCTCATTATCCTGTAAGTTAGCATTGCTTCCGGTATTCACGTTAGTGTCAGACGATTCACTATCCGGTTTTTCAGAAGGTTTCACACTTTGTGGTGGCTTTTCGTGATCGGGTTTTTCTGAGTCAGAAGGTTGTTCAGTGGTTGGTTTTAGTTCATAACTCAACTCATAAAGTTCCCTGATCCTCATAAGAAAGGCATCAATGTCCAGTCGGGATTTTTTTTCTTGGTTATTAAGGCGCTCAAAAGCCTTATTCAGCTTTTTTATTTTTTCCTGAACGGCATTTAATTGGTTGTCTGAAGCCATGCTTAATAGTAGTTTTATACCACAAAAAAAACAAACTTTTGACCAAAATGAATAGGTTTCCTTAACCGTTGAAGATTATTCCTGATTAGGGGGAAACAAGAAAATGGTTGAAATTTTGAAAGGTTTGTGAAAGAAATTTTTAACAAATGCGGATATTTGAGCAAATAATGAACATCATTGAAATCTCTTTTATAAGAGGCTATAAAAAGAGTAAAAATATTGAAAAATAACCTGAAAATTCAGAACTTGCTTAAAAGGTTATTAACGTAGCCGATTGTTGATCAATCATTAAAACCTTCGGGCCATGTTTATTGAACCTTCATACAGCAATATCGGAAGAAGGGGCTGGATAGAAGTCATTGCCGGTCCAATGTTTTCCGGCAAGACAGAAGAACTTATCAGGCGGATTAAGCGTGCTCAAATCGCCCGGCAACCGGTTGCATTGTTTAAATCGAACATCGACAAGCGTTACAGTGAAGAAGCCATTGTGTCACATGACCAAAATAATATTCGATCCATTACGGTCAATCAATCAATGGAGATTTTTAATCACCTGGGTCAATCAAGGGTGATCGGTTTTGATGAGGCCCAGTTTTTTGATTCCGGTGTTATTAATGTCAGCAAGCAATTAGCCCTTGATAATTACAGGGTGATCATTGCAGGCCTGGATATGGATTTCGAAGGCAATCCTTTTTTTCCTATGCCTGAATTATTGGCTGTGGCTGAATATATTACTAAGGTGCATGCCATTTGTGTACAGTGTAGGAACCTTGCCACGCATTCCTTTCGTAAAAAAGAGGAATCGGATAAGATCGTGGTGGGCTCACAGGAAACCTATGAACCCCGTTGCCGAAAATGCTTCAATGATGGAATGGCTGAGCGGAAACATTCGCAAAATGCTGATTTTAACCGGTTCGATTAAAAATTTTAGCTTGTTTGTAACTTTTAGCGGATTCATTTCGACTAACGTATGCCATGACAATAGAAGCCTTTAACAAAATCGTTGATGCTTTGGCAGATAAGCTTTACCGATTTGCCCTTAAGCAGGCCAGGGATGAAACATTAGCCTCTGATGTGGTTCAGGAATCTTTTGAAGTGCTCTGGCGTCAGCGCAAAAAGATTCAGAAGGAAAAAGCCAGAACTTACTTGTTTTCAACGGCTCATAACCTGATCGTGGATTATTTCCGTTCTATTAAACGAAAAGCGGAATATGAGGAGGTTGATACGAATGCCTATTATTATTGCCAGGAATATAAAGGAGCAAAAGAGTTTATTGATCACCTACTGGATCATTTGCCCTCTGAACAAAAATCAGTTTTGATTTTGCGAGATTATGAAGGGTATAGCTACAGGGAAATTGGTGAAATTACCAATCTGGACGAAAACCGGGTAAAAGTCTATATACACCGGGCCAGAAAATATTTAAGGTACTACGTTGGTAAAATGGATAATTTAATATGAATAAGCAGGAAGAGCGAATCGACCTTTTAATTAGATATTTTGAGGGAAATTTGACGAGTTCAGAAGCCCAAAAAGTGGCCAAACGCCTTGAAAACGATGAAGGTTGGCAAAAAGAATGGGATCGCATTAAACGTACCCGAATAAGGCCTGATAACACTACGACTTACCCCTGGAAAAGTCACTTGAAGAAAAAATCCATTCCTTTAATGCGGAAGCGGAGCATGATATGGACTTACGGAATAGCAGCCAGCATTTGCTTATTCTTTTTTATAGGACAGGGAAATTTGATAAAATGGGATGCGCCAAAGCATAGTCAAGAAACTTCCCTTAAACAAGGCAAAAAAGTAGTGCCATGGGAAAGGTTACCCCTGAAGTCTTTTAATTCCGGTGAAGTAAAAGCATTGAAAACCCCACCGGAAAAAGCAAAAAAGTTATCCGCTGCAAAGGATTTCCGGTTTGAAAAAAAGTTAAACGGAAAAGCAGAAAAGGGTGTGAAATCAAAGCAAATTGAGAAAATGCTACTATACAAAACCGGAAAAGAAGCCATAACGCTCAACAAAAAACCACCGGAATTGGTAAAGAAAGCTTCTATGGAAAAGGTTTTAACAGGGCTTGAAAATACCCGGAAAATTTCCCAACCGGGAAAAGACCCAAATCAAAAACCGGGAAAGGATTTTGTTAAAAATTTAGCCGTAAAGGTGTTTGATCTTGAAAAGACGAATCCGAAATCCTCGCTTTACAAATTTGAGTGGGATTCACGGAAGTTTAAGATAAGTGGTAAAATTTCAATGGATTAAAAAACCTAAAAACCCATGTTTATGATTAATAAAACATTATTGACGTTTTTGATTGCTCAAATAGCCTGGTTTTCCTTATTAGCACAGTCTGATTCCGCAAAGGAAAAAAGAGGTTCCAGGGAAGAAATACCGGTTAAACAAAAAGAAATGGCATTAGAAAAAGCCATCCAGGATATTGAGGATAAAGAAAAAGCATTGGAAAAGATCGAAAATAATTTAGACACGCTTGAAGAAACTTTTGATGAGCAAAGAAATAAACTCAAAGTACATGAGATTTCCAAAATTAAAGGATTAAATAAGCAAATTATAGAGACGCAAAAAACGCTTGACTCCCTTTCCAAATCCTCTGATAAAAATATGGATACGGGAAGTCTTACTGATGATTCCCAGGATAACCAGGATGTTTCCTTAGGCCTTGGGGATGAAGAATTTAATTTTGAATTAAAAGATGAGGAGGAGTTATCCAATCTGAAATCCCATTGGATGAGTTTGGATATCGGTTTCAGCAATTATTTGAATGATAATTCCCTGAGCTTACCGGATAAGTACCAATTTTTGGATTTGAATACCGGAAAATCCCTGAATGTGAAATTAACGCTTCTTAAGGTGGGAGTAAACCTTATCGACCATAACCTTAGCCTCCTTACCGGTTTAGGTCTTGAGTGGAATAATTACGATTTCAGTAACAGGACGGTTTTGACTTCTTCTAATGCGGATACCCTTTCGACCCGTACTTTTGATCAAAACCTCAAAAAATACAAATTGGTCACCCAGTATGCATTTATGCCTTTAACGCTCCATTTTGAAACAAAACCCGAAGAAAAGGAGAAATCTTTCCAATTCTCAGTAGGTGGGCGGTTTGGCTATTTAATTCGTGCCCATACCAAACTCAAAATGAATGACGGTGACAAAGCGAAAGATTTCGATGATTATCATTTGCGTGATTACAAGCTGGGTGGAATAGCCCGGTTGGGTTTTGGTCGATACCTAAGCTTATATGCCAATTACGATGTAACGCACCTTTTTGAGGATAATGTGGGGCCGGGTTTAAACCCGGTAACCCTTGGGGTTACAATCAATGGATTTAGTTGGGATTGATAAAACTAATTCCTTAATTGCTTCGTTAACTGGTAAAACTGCCAACCACCCTGTCGCTCCGGTCATTAAGGCCGGAGAGGAAAGTCCGGGCAACATAGAGCACCGCACTGCCGAAAAGGCAGGAACCCGGCTTTAAGCTGGGTTACGGAAAGTGCCACAGAAACCAGACCGTCCGCCAGCCGGCGGATAAGGGTGAAAGGGTGAGGTAAGAGCTCACCGCCACTGGTGGCGACACTGGTGAGGCTGGCAAACCCTGCGGGTTGCAAGGCCACGTATACCGGAGTTTCCGGTTTCCGGAATAAGGGTTGCTCGCCCGAATGCTCCGGGGGGTAGGCCGCTGATGACCCTGTTAGTAATAGCAGGGCCAGATAAATGACAGGGGATCGAATACCTTGTTCGATTACAAAACCCGGCTTATCGGTTGGCAGTTTTTTGAATAATTAATCCTTTGTAGTTATTACCTTTGTTTGTAATCAAAAGCTACTTTTTTATGCGTTCAATAGTCTTTTTTATTATACTCTCCTTTAGCCTCTTCGTAAGATGTGATCAAAGCAAACAAAAACAAAATGACTCCGAAAACCAGAAGGCTGAAAGTGAAAAAGCACAAAGATCCGATTCTTCCAAATTAATATCAGGAGATCTGACAAAAAGTGTTTCATTGCCTGAAACTCCTGATGATATTAAGAAAAAGCGCAATAAGGAGTCCAGAAGAAAAAGTTTGAAAAAGTTGACTAAGGTTAATTTGAAAAAAGCAATGGATACCATTCGGCCTTCAGCTGCTCTTCCCGATTTTCGGTCATTCAAAGAAACTAAAGAGCGGAAAAAGCATTTCATTGAATTTATGAAACCTGTTATAAAATCTGAGAATGCCCGTATAATTCAAAAAAGGTATCTTATCAAGCAAATTTATAGGGGCTTAGAAGAAGGGGAATCCCTTTCGGATAAAGACCGCAAATGGTTAAACGGCCTTGCTAAGGAGTATCGTGTTAAAAATCGCGACTTCCCCTCTGAAGATGCTTTTCTGGATTTACTAATGCATGTGGATATCATTCCTTTGGATTTAGCTTTGGCACAAGCTGCTAATGAATCGGCCTGGGGAACATCCCGTTTTGCCCGCTTGGGTAATAACATGTTTGGACAGTGGTGTTTTAAACCTGGGTGCGGTATTGTACCTTCCCAGAGAAAGGAAGGGGCCACCCATGAAGTAGCCGCTTTCAATACTGTAGCTGGCTCAGCGGAAAGCTATATGCATCATGTGAATTCTCATCCGGCCTATCATCAATTGCGTGTGCTCCGTTACCAACAGCGGGTTGAAGGTAAAGAACCAGATGGCCATACTATTGCACTCGGGTTGCAAAAATACTCTGCCATCGGTATGAAATATGTTAACATCCTACGCTCTATAATGAAAAAACAAAAAGCGTATCTTTAGAAGAAACCTTTAAAGCAATCAAATAGCCTAATCCCTTAATGCACTGCTTTTGTGCCCGGTTGCGCATTTCCCTTGTTGTAGTTTCGAGTTTTTAACCTCTACCTGCTATTTTTGTTCCCATCAAAAATAACCGTATGGCACACCAAAAAGAAAACAATGTCCAGTTCAATAAAAACGAGGACGAAAATAAACTGGAACTTAACCAAATAGAAGAAGAGCGAAAGAAGGTCAAAGCGGGCGGAGGCGAGGAAAAAGCTGCTAAGCAGAAATCCAAGGGCAAAATGCTTGCCCGTGAACGAATTGATTACTTGCTCGATGATGATGCCGAAAGCATGGAAATTGGTACGTTTGCCGGATATGGAATGTATCAGGAACATGGGGGATGCCCATCGGGCGGGGTCGTAGTAAAAATAGGTAGAATAAGCGGCCGTCAATGTATTGTAGTAGCAAATGATCCGACCGTAAAAGCCGGCGCATGGTTTCCCATAACCGCAAAGAAGAACCTACGCGCGCAAGAAATTGCTATGGAAAACAGGATTCCCATTATCTACCTTGTGGATAGTGCCGGTGTATATCTACCCATGCAAGACGAGATTTTTCCCGATAAAGACCATTTTGGAAGGATCTTCCGGAATAATGCCATTATGTCTTCTGAAGGTATCCAGCAAATTGCTGCTATAATGGGAAGTTGCGTAGCCGGTGGTGCCTATTTGCCCATTATGTCAGATGAAGCCTTGATTGTTCAGGATACCGGCTCCATTTTTCTGGCGGGTCCTTACCTGGTAAAAGCAGCCATCGGAGAAGACGTTTCGGGAGAAGAACTGGGCGGAGCTGAGACGCAATCTGAGATTTCAGGCGTTACGGATAATAAATATCCGGATGATCAAAGTTGTCTTGATGCTATTCGCGACACAATGAATCAAACAGGTCATTCTGAAACAGCGGGTTTTGACCGCATTGAACCGAAGCCGCCCAAAGAAAATGCAGCTGAGCTCTTTGGGTATCTACCCAATGACCGAACGCGTCCTTACGATACCCTTGAGATCATTAAACGTTTGGTGGATGACTCCGACTTTCGTCAATACAAGGAAGGATATGGCAAAACCATCCTTTGTGGCTATGCGCGCATAGATGGATGGTCTGTAGGGATTGTAGCCAACCAACGTCAGGTTGTAAAGAATAAGAAAGGCGAAATGCAAGTGGGCGGGGTCATTTACTCTGATTCTGCTGATAAGGCTGCCCGGTTTATCATGAATTGCAACCAAAAGAAAATACCATTGGTTTTTCTTCAGGATGTGACAGGCTTTATGGTGGGTAGTAAGGCTGAGAAAGGAGGCATTATCAAGGATGGAGCGAAAATGGTAAATGCCGTTTCTAATTGTGTAGTCCCCAAGTTTACGGTTATTATTGGTAATTCTTACGGGGCGGGCAATTATGCCATGTGTGGCAAAGCCTATGATCCCCGTTTAATCGTGGCCTGGCCTTCAGCCAAAATTGCCGTAATGGGAGGAGGGCAAGCAGCCAAAACCCTTACCCAGATTCAGGTATCACAAATGAAAGCCAAAGGCGAAGAACCTGATGAAGAAAAGGAAAAGGAGCTGGAGGAAAAAGTCAAAGCCGATTACGAAAAGCAAACCAAGCCTTTATACGCTGCTGCAAGGCTGTGGGTGGATGATATCATTGCCCCCGATGATACCCGTAGCGTGATCTCTCAGGGTATAGAAATGGCTGACCATGCACCCATCCAAAAGCAGTTTAATCCAGGTGTGATTCAGACATAAATTAATTTGTATAGCTTCCGGCTTTTGGGTAATCATTTGGGAAAGAAAAGCGTTCATTTCTCTGAACGATGCCGGTTAAGCCAGAGAGGTCCAAAAAAATGGGCAATCCCTTTTTGAAGGATAGGATCCCTGCCATGCCAAAAACTGAAGCGATAGATTGATGAAATCTGCCAGTATGACTTAAGCGCCTATTTTATTTAATTCATTCAAATTTGCTAAATTTCAAGCCAATAAGCCAAAGGTTCAACCATGAGTGAATCCTTACTAAAAGCTTTCATGAAACTCTTCGCCTTGGCTTCCGGGGTTGAGGATATTACACGTGAAAGCCGCGAAATAGTCAATCAGTTTCTTTATAAAGAACTCAATCGGGATTTGGCTGATCAATACCTAACACTTTATGATCAGTACAAAGCGCAATACCATGAAGAAATTCATGCCGAGGAGGAGGTAGACACCATTACATCCACCCGGGATACTGTGCACCGTGTAACCACTGATATTAACCAGGAACTTACCCAAAGCCAAAAGCTCGTCATTCTCTTGAGGCTTTTAGAATATATTTACGCCGATTATCAGGTGTCCGACCATGAGCGGGAATTTCTGGATACAGTTACTGAGGTTTTTAGAATCCGGGAAGAAGAAGTTGACGATTGTCTGGCATTTATTCAAAGTACCCCTGACTACATTCCGGACCGTTCAGAATTACTTGTTATAAACAATGAAGATCATTTGGAAGGCTATGAAAATAGCCACCATTTAAAGGCCGAAAACCTGAAAGGCCTTATACTGGTACTTCGCCTACCCAGTGTGAATATGTTTGCCTTCCGTTATTTCGGGGATTCCGAAATTTTGCTCAATAGCCAACCCATAATGGAGGGCAGAACTTACATTTTTAGCAATGGGGCCTCTATCCGAAGCAGGGCTATGAATCCGATCTATTATAGCGATGTGGTCAATACCTTTTTGAAGGCCAGGGTAAGTACGGATATAGTTTTTACCGCCAAAGATGTGGAATACAAATTTGAAACCGGAGGTAATGGGGTTCAGCCTTTAACCATTTCAGAAGAAGCCGGTAATCTGATTGGGATCATGGGTAGCAGTGGTTCCGGTAAAACCACATTATTGAATGTCTTAAACGGAAACCTGCCACCTACTTCAGGAAAGGTTACTCTGAATGGGATTGATATCCACCATGAAAAGGATCAAATAGAAGGGATTATTGGTTACGTCTCCCAGGATGACCTTTTGTTTGAAGGGCTTACGGTATTCCAGAATCTGTACTACAATGCGCAGTTATGTTTTAAAAGTTATTCGGAGAATCAACTTGTGGAAACGGTCAATACACTCCTTCAAAGCTTGGGGTTGTATGAGGTCCGGAACCTAAAAGTAGGAAGCCCCATTGACAAAGTTATCAGTGGTGGGCAGCGTAAGCGCCTGAACATAGCCCTTGAGCTTATTAGGGAACCCTCTGTGTTATTTGTGGATGAACCTACTTCAGGCTTATCCTCTCATGATTCGGAAAATATTATGGATCTACTGAAGGAGCTGGCCCTGAAAGGGAAATTGGTCTTTGTAGTGATTCATCAGCCTTCTTCCGAGATTTTTAAGATGTTCGATAACTTACTAATACTTGATACAGGCGGGTATCCCATTTTTTATGGGAACCCGATTGATAGTGTCATGTATTTTAAGGAAAGCATTAACCATGTTAAGAGCGGGGAAAGTGAATGCCCCAGTTGTGGTAATGTTCACCCTGAAGAAGTTTTCAATATAATAGAGGCTAAAGTGTTAGATGAGTACGGGAATCAAACGCAGAAACGTAAAGTCCTGCCGCAAGAATGGTATCAACGATATAGAGAAAAAATTGAACCGGAGGTTCGAATTAAAGAATATGGTGAAGAATTACCGGAAAGCACGTTTAGCATTCCCGGCAAGCTAAAACAATTAAAAGTTTTCATTACCCGGGATGTATTAACCAAACTTAGAAATAAGGAATACCTGGCTATTAATTTTCTGGAAACGCCAATTCTGGCTTTAATCCTTGGCTATTTCATAAAGTTTTATCCGCCCGGGGAAACGCAAGAAGCCGGCTATGTTTTTTTCCAGAATGATAACCTTCCTGCATTTATTTTCATGGCCGTGATTGTAGCACTTTTTGTTGGATTAACGGTCAGTGCGGAAGAGATCATCCGGGATCAAAAAATCCGACAACGGGAAATGTTTTTGAACCTGAGCACAGGTAGTTACTTGTGGTCTAAAATATTGATTTTATTCGGCTTGTCGGCACTACAAACCTTATTCTTCGTTATTGTGGGCAACAGTATCCTGGAGATCAAAGGTATGTACGGAGATTACTGGCTTACACTTTTTTCAACGGCCTGCTTTGCCAACTTGCTGGGGTTAAACATTTCTTCTGCCTTTAACTCGGTTGTAACCATTTATATCTTAATTCCTTTGTTACTAATTCCCCAAATCCTTTTTAGCGGGGTTTTGATCAAATTTGACAAGCTCAACCCGGCCATTACTTCGCAGGATCAAGTACCCATTATTGGGGAATTAATGGCTTCCCGCTGGGCTTATGAAGCTTTAGCGGTAAATCAGTTTAAAAATAATAAATATGAAGCCCATCTATACCCGATTGAGAAAACACTTAGTAATTACAAACTGAGAAAAAATTATTGGATACCGAGATTAAAAGGAAAAGTCAACTTCATCGAAAACAAGCAAAAGGTAGAGGAAAGCAAAAAAAGGGTAAAAAGTGCTTTAAGTTTAATCCGAAAAGAGTTAAAGCGTTACCATCAAAAAGCGCCTTTAAGGCGTTTTGATCAATTGGAAGCATTAAATTATCCGGTTTCCGGTGAGGTCATTGAAAACCTCAAAAATTACCTGGAAAACCTGAGGCGTGATTATGTGAAAAAATATAACCAGGCAATAACCCGAAAGGATAAAAAACTTCAGGAATTAAAGGAAAAAGGATTTGATTTAAAAACCCTAAAGCAAAAGCATAAAAATCAAAGGCTTACGCAATTAGTCAAGAATAAAACAGAGTTGGATAAGCTTATTGAGGTAGATGATAAGTTGGTTCCCCAAAGTGACGCCATCTTCCGTCCTTCATCAAATGCAAGGGCTCATTTCTTTGCCCCTGCCAAGACCCTTATTGGTCAAACGATAAGCACATTTTGGTTTAATTTGCTCATTCTTTGGTCAATGACGGTAATTTTAATCGTAACCCTTTACTTTGATTTGCTTAGAAAAATTTTAGAACAAATGAGTATTTTAGGGGGCAAATTACTCCCCAAACGCAAGGATTAAATAAATAGCATTGGTGCTGGTTTCAGGGCCTTTTATTTATTAAACCTAAATGGCCCAAAACTATATACCGTGGCGGGTTTAATACTTCAAATTTGTCACCCGTTAAAAACCTAAGAAAAAATGAAGTGCCTGGAAATTGGTTCTAAGCCCGGCATGGCTAATAGCCGCTGTTGGGCACCGTATTTCACTTTCATTTATTATTATTTCTTTCTATAACATCAAATACTTGAATATCAAACAACGCGGATCTTATCTTGTCTACCGTCAAAACTTTGTAATTAGTTTGGTTGCTCCTTTTTTCAAATATATCTAATTGAAAATTGAGGTTTTTATCTCCAAGCTTTACAAATACCTTTTCGAAACTATAATGCATTAATCCAATTTCAGGTTCTATTAAAGAATCTTTTTTAATCCGGTTAAAATGGGATGAGATAAATGATATTGGGAGGCCGAGTGTATTAGTTGCCTTTAAATATCCCTCTTCTGTAAATTTGCTCAGGTAGGCCGTTTCCTCTTTAATCCAATAAACATAATAAGAATTTAATCTACCAGGTAGGCATCCTGAGCAAACATTCCAGTATGATAGTAAAGTGTCTACACCGTTTTTGATTAAGGAGTCTCTTAATTTTTCTGCTTTAGCTTTTGGATCAAATTTTTTGTTTTGAGCTGCCTTTTTTTGAGAAAGGCAGCTAATCATTAAAATGAATAGGACTAAGGAAAATATTGGTTTCATATTATTGTGCCCAACTAAAGTCCCTATCCTTACAAACAGGAATAAAAATTACCCATTGGCTTTACCACCAATACGGCAAAATGAGTATGGGGCTTAAAAAAATCAAAAATTCAAGTTTGGGTTTTTAAGGTCAGTTAAATTTTCCCTTATTTCATTCACCCTCACTCCCTTCATTTTTACTACCTCCATTTTTACTTTTGTCATCGCCCCCAAACAAGTTACTAAGGAAACCGTCATCCGATTCTTTTTCAGTGGGGTCGTCAAATTCAACCTGGTAGCCCGCCAAAATAACTATGCAGCCTCTTATAACATCTTTGGGGTCATCTGTTTCTTTGGCCGGGTAAACCAAGTCTATGTAAAGCTTATCATATTCCCTCTTTTTCTCTGTTTCATAAGTAAACTGACCGCCAGATGACTTTTTTTCAAACAGGACTTTTCTATCACTTTCACTAACCGGTTTTTTATAAAGTTTTACCTCAACTTTACCTGGCAAACCTTCTGTGTTGAAGACAAATCGGTATTTTGAATCCCGTAACAGGGGTACAGCCAATTCTTTGAATTGTTTACGGTTTTTAAGAGTGATTCGCGGCGATTTTTGAGCAGAATAATTGTAAGGCCTCAAAGCCTTTCGGGACTTGTCTCTTGATTTTTTATAATCACAGTGATTCTTCACATCTCTCTGAGTAAAAGCAGACCCTGCTATTAAAAACAGAACCGATAAAACTATAAGCGGTAATTTCTTCATTATTCTGAAATTTTAGATTTATAATAATGTTTTAATAAATGTGATTTAACTACTTACAATAAGCTGGCGAAGTGATTTTATTTTGTTAGCCATGCCTTCCAGGTCTTCGTAATTTACTTCTATATCTCCATCGGAACTTCGCTCTTCTTTCTTTTTCGCTACAAAGTCCTGAAACATTTTGTTTAAATCTTTTAAACCATCCACAACTTTTATTAGGGATTCGGATTTATCAGGCTGTGCCTCCAAAATGTTGATCAGATTTTTCAAAATGGTTAATTGCTCAACCAGCCTTTCGGTTAAGTCTTCGTTACCATTGTCCTCTATAGCCTTCATGCCAATGTACATGCCTTCAATCCATGCACCTGTAAAGATTACCGGAGATTTATTTTGTTGTTGGTTTTTGCTAAGGTAACCGTCAATGTTGGCTTGAATTTCACCCATAATTTTGATAACCGAATCCCGGTTATCAAGGTTTTCTTCAAATCTTTTAATTAAGTTTTCGGATTTAAAGATACCGGACATCCCAACTTTTTGAGCCAATTCACGAACTGATTTTAAGTACTTGCCTGCTTTTTGGGATTGACCATTCAGAGCACAATAGGAGAGATCCGCTGAGTAAACACCCAGGTTCATTAATCTTTTGGGCCTTGAAATGTAATTAGTAACCTTCTCAGGCGAATTGGTTAACCCACTAATATATGATAAACCAGATTTCTGGAATATAGTAGCCATCTGAAGCGGAGATGGCAACATCATAGAAGGTTTTGCAGATTCCTTGGCCTTCTTGGCTTCTGCCGTGTCCATTTTGGTTTCTGCAGTATCTGTTTGATCCTTATCCTTACCTTTTTCGGATTCGTTTTGGCAACCGAAAATACCGCAACAAAAAAGGATCAGAAGAAATCGGTGGAAAAGATGTGTTTTCATAATTTCAGTGATGTATTTTTTTTAGAAGTCGAATTCAAATATATTAAAAGGTTTGATTTGTAAAAAAGGTTTATGCAAAATAGTTTGTTGCGAAGATAGCAAAAAACTGGTTTGTAGGGAGTTAGAAGGATAAACCAATGCTTTAGGCTTGTTAAAAGTTTTTTGAGAGCTGTCAGGGATAAATTCATCAAATGATTATTAATGGCTCGGGTCACTAATGATTAAATCAAAAAAAATTACCTTCGCCAATAAAAACCAATTCGACAACTATGGAAATTCATGTGGATAATGCCCCGAACATTCAGGATGTTAAGGTGGTCACCAATGGTAGGATAGAAGATGATAGGGGCTTTTTCCAGGAAATTTTCCGCTATGATAAATTCCTGGAAAAAGGATTGCCGACCCAATTTGTTCAGGATAATCACTCTAAATCTTCCAAAAATGTTTTGCGGGGGTTACATTTTCAGTGGGAACCTCCAATGAGTAAATTGATGCGGGTCATGACCGGAACCGCCTTTCTGGTGGCTGTTGATATCCGTAAAGGATCACCGACCCTTGGCGAGTGGTATGGATTGGAAGTATCAGAAGATAATTGTAAGCAAATTTGGACGCCTGCTGGTTTTGCAAGGGGCTTTTTAGTCCTTTCTGAGACGGCGGATATTGAATACAAATGCACCGGCGTTTATAACCATGCCGGAGAGTCCGGAATTGTTTGGAATGATACCGATATAGGCATTGATTGGCCCGTCAACAATCCCATCCTTTCCGAAAAGGATAAAAATGCTCAGACCTTAAAGGATTGGTTGGCCAGGCCTGAATCCGAAAATTTTCGGTATTGAAAAAAAGGATTTGCGCTTTTAAGAAGGGAAATCCTTCAGGAGGATTGACTTTTTCAATCATTAAAAGCATTTAGTAGGTTTTTTTCTTGTTTTAATCAACCATTTCAGGCAATATGCAAATAGCAGTAATCGGAGCAAATGGGCAATTGGGTAGTGATTTGGCAGAAATTTTCAGGGAAGAAGGCTTGGAAGTGGCGGGATTGACGCATTCCGATATTGAGATTAAATCCCGGGAGTCTGTTCAGGAAACATTGAAGTCGCTAAATCCTGATTTGATAATTAATACGGCCGGTAATTTCAATGTCGAAAAATGTGAAACCGAAGTACCGGATGCATTTCTGGGTAACGCCATTGGGGCTAAACATGTTGCTGAAGCCGCTGCGGAAATAGGCTCTTACCTGATCCATATCAGTACGGATTATGTGTTTGACGGGGCTAAAAAAGCCCCTTATACAGAAGCAGACTTGCCCATGCCCCTGAACGTTTATGCCAATTCTAAACTTTCCGGTGAGTATTTTGTAAGGGCTATCGCGCCAAAATCGCTAATAATGAGAACCTGTGGATTGTATGGTAAAAATCCCTGCCGGGCCAAAGGAGGTAGAAATTTTGTAGAAACCATGCTTAATCTGGCCAAGACCAAGGACGCCCTTAGGGTAGTGGATCATGAAGTATTGACACCCACCTTCACGAAGGAAGTAGCCTATCAAATACTTGCCATTAGTAAAGATCCTGTTTACGGCTTATGTCATGCGACAGCGGAGGGGGAATGTTCATGGTATGAATTTGCCAAAGCCATTTTCACCATCATGGATTGGGATATTAACCTGAATAAAGCGGCTCCGGATGAATTCCCTACATCTGTTAATCGGCCGGCCTATTCGGTCTTGTCAAACAAGGTCCTACAAGACCAAGGCCTAAACACATTCAGACACTGGAAAGAAGGATTACGCGATTACTTGTTGAAGGAGCGAGCCAATACTCAAAATGCTTCCGATCAGCCCTAAAAAATCAAGGACTTAACTTGTCAATATCATTTTAAGAACGTCCCCAACGTAATAAGCTATAATGGCTGCCAATCCCCCTAAAAGAAGGGTTTCCAAAACACCCCTGATTTTCCTGGTGTCTGTTACGTAACTTTTCAGGAGGCCTATCAATATAAAAGCCAGCGAAGTCATCAGGCAAGAGGTTAAAAACATATTGCTGCTTCCCATATCGAAAGCAAAATCAAAAACATAAGCCAGCAGCGGAACCAAGCCAACCACAATAAAAGAAATAAAGGTCATACCGGCAGTATTCAAAGGAGATCGATTTTCTCCTTGCATTTGCAGTTCTTCTTTCATCATGGCATCCACCCACCGGTCCCGGTCACTGGTAATTGTTGCAACGGCATCCTCCAATTGTTGGCCTTCAAAACCTTTATTCCGGTATATTTCGCGAATTTCTTCCCTTTCCGTTTCAGGCATGTTATCGACTTCCCAATATTCGATATTCTTGTGTTTCTGATAATTGTCTATTTCTGCCTTGGTGGCAAAAAAATTTCCCACTGACATAGAAAAGCCATCGGCAATAAGATTGGCAAAGCCTAAAATGAGGACCACTGAAGTATCCAGGCTGGCTCCGGTGGACCCAGCTACAACAGCAAAAGTGGTTACACTACCGTCAATACCTCCGTAAACAAATTCCCCGATATAATCTTTGATGTCACCTTGTTTACCGTGATATGCTTCTTCGGGGAGCTTTTCTTGCTTATGATCCATTTTGTGTTATTTTGAATGAGTTGGAATTGCTAATTTAAACAATGCTTGTTTAAGGTCAAGTCCAAATCGTATTTTTGTAATTGTTCAAAATAATGCTTATGGAAACCATCCAAAATTACATCAATGGTGTACTAAGGGAACCCTTGAATAAAAAATACCTGGATAACAGCAATCCGGCAACCGGAGAAGTTTACAGCTACATACCGGATTCCGATGGTCAGGATGTGGGAGAAGCAGTAAAGGCAGCCAAAGATGCTTTTCCTTCATGGTCAGCGACCTCTGCTCGGGAGCGGTCGGATTTGATGTTAAAAATTGCGGGAATGATTGAAGACCGTCTGGAAGCGTTTGCTAATGCAGAAACCACTGATAATGGAAAGCCTTTATGGCTGTCGCGTTCTGTGGATATCCCAAGGTCAAGCAAGAATTTTCATTTTTTTGCTACGGCCATTCTGCATGAAGAAAGCGAGTTTCACCAAACGGATCAAACGGCCATAAACTATACCTATCGTGTACCCGTTGGCCTGGCGGGCTGTATTTCTCCCTGGAACCTTCCGCTTTACCTTTTTACCTGGAAGATCGCTCCTGCCCTGGCTACGGGCAATTGTGTTATTGCTAAACCTTCTGAAATTACTCCAATGACGGCCTTCATGTTATCCGAAGTTTGCAGGGAAGCTGGATTGCCCGCCGGTGTGCTTAACATTGTCCATGGTTTAGGAGGTAAAGTGGGTCAAGCCATAATCGAACATCCTGAAATACCGGCCATTTCCTTTACAGGCGGCACCGAAACAGGGGCCAACATTGCAAAAACAGCCGGACCTAAGTTCAAAAAATTGTCACTGGAATTGGGCGGTAAAAATCCTAATTTAATTTTTGCCGATTGCGATTTTGAAGATGCGGTTAAAACCACCATGCGGTCTTCCTTTGCCAATCAAGGTCAAATCTGTCTCTGTGGTTCACGGGTGCTTATCGAGGATAACATTTACGAAAATTTCAAAGAAGCCCTTTATGAACGAACCAAAGCAATGACTGTCGGCGATCCTTTGGAAGAAAGTACCCAATCCGGTGCTGTGGTCTCAAAAGCCCACCAGGAAAAAATCCTTTCTTATATCAGGTTGGCGCAGGAAGAAGGGGGAAAGGTTGTAACCGGGGGTAAAGCCGTTGAATTAGAGGGCCGTTGCCAAAATGGGTATTTCGTGGAGCCTACGATTATTGAAGGACTCAGTTCCCATTGCCGCACAAACCAGGAGGAGATTTTCGGTCCGGTAATAACTTTAATTCCTTTTTCCACTGAGGAGGAAGCCTTGACAATAGCCAATAGTACTGAACAAGGCCTGAGTGCTACCATTTGGACGTGTGATCTGAAAAGGGCTCATCGTGTTGCCCACAAAATAGAATCCGGCATTATATGGGTAAACTGCTGGTTATTACGGGATCTGCGGACCCCTTTCGGGGGAATGAAAAGCTCTGGCGTTGGCCGCGAAGGAGGGAAAGAGGCTTTGAAATTCTTTACAGAGCCTAAAAATGTGTGTATTAAGTTGTGAGGGATAGAAAGGTTTGGGAAAACCTCAGTTGATTAGTAGAGGAATTGAGTGTTTGCCGAACCCGGTCCAAGGCTTTGCACATTATGGTAAATCCTTTTGGCAAAGAAACCTTCCTTGTCAAAGATAGGAGAAGCCATATCTGTTAAACCATTTTAAAGGGAATACCCTTTTTTCTGGGAAGCCACTAAATTCCCTTTAAAGGATGACAATGTCTCCATGAGGTAATGGGTAGGCAGGCTTTAAAGGGAATCATTTTTAATGGTTTTATTTCAGGTCACCTCAGCATCACTAATGGCCGCTACTTTTAATACGCCACTTTCCTTTAGGATACTGTAAGATTCACCCTTTTTAGGGATTGTGGTATACTTAAAGTCCTGTCCGTTTAATTGCTCTTCTAAACCGGCAAGGGCATCGGGTTCGCCATGCACCAAAAATACTTGTCCTACTTCAGAAGGATTTTGGCAACCAAGGTAATCTAAAATTTCTTGGTAGTCTGCATGGGCACTAAAACCATCAATGGATTCAACCTTTGCATGAATCTGAAGTTCCTGCCCAAACACTTGAATGGTTTTTACGCCGCTTTGGATTTGGCCACCTAAAGAACCAGGCGTGCTATAACCTACTAAAACAAGGGTCGTATCCGGTTTTTCAATGTGATGAAGCAGGTGATGTTTAATCCTCCCACCTTCCATCATGCCGGATGCAGAAATGATGACAGCCGGTTCCTTCAGGTCGTTTAAAGCCTTGGAGTCTTCTACATTTTCTGTGTAATAAAGCTTTTCAAATTGAAAAGGATGTGGATCCTCCCGCATGTACTTTAGCATTTCCTCATTGAAACAGGTGGTGTGTTCCCGCATGATCTCTGTCACACGGGTAGCTAATGGGCTATCAACAAAAATTTTGACATCAGGCAATTTGTTTTTGCGGAAAAGTTTATCCAGCATGAAAACAATATCCTGAGTCCTATCAAGGCTAAAGGCCGGTATAATTAATCTGCCTTTTCGTTCATAACAAGCTTCCCATATTATCCCTCCAAGTTTTTCAGCAAGGTCTTCTTGCTTGGCATGCAATTTATTGCCATAAGTGGATTCCGTCAATATGACGTCTGCTTGTGGAAAAGACTCTGGTGCTTTCAGGATTTCATCCTCCGGCCTTCCAATGTCTCCTGTGTACGTTAAGCAAATATTTTCCCCATTTTCCATTATAGTAAGATTAATGGCCGCACTTCCCAGAATATGCCCTGCATCCGTAAAATAGAAGTTCACCCCTTTACCCAGTTGAATGTTTCGGTTATAAGGAACCGTTATAAAATGACCAAGGCTTTTTTTTACATCTTCTTTTTCATACAAAGCTTTGACGGGTGCTTTGCCTTTTTTAACCCTTTTCTTATTCAGAGCTTTCAGATCCTCTTGCTGGATTTGAGCACTGTCTTCCAGCATTATACGGCAAAGATCCTTAGTAGGTGACGTTGCGTAAATAGGACCCTCAAAACCCTCCTTGATCAGACGTGGTATAAGACCGGAGTGGTCTATATGGGAATGGGTCAGAATTAAGCAATCAATTTGCTTAGGGTCAAAACCTAAATGCTCATTTTTGCGGTACTCATCTTCTTCCCCATTTATTCCCTGAAACATGCCACAATCAAGAAGTATTTGCTGACCATTGATTAATTTAAGAAGATGCTTACTGCCTGTTACTTCCCCAGTAGCCCCTAAAAATTGAACTTCCATAATGCTCGAATGCTTAAGTTAAACTATTAAAGACGAGAACAAAATAAGGATAAAATCAGCAAAAAATCGAATTTTTAGGATTTAAGACTTGATTCCGGTTACTTTTTTTAGGCTTGAAAATATTTCATTAGGAAATACATCAAAAAAAATAGCTATGAAAAAAAGGCTGTTGTTATTCGGATGCTTTCTTATTTTGCTAAAAGTAGGCAATTCACAGACGCAGGGTGATTTAGCGATTAATAACATCCGAGGTTCTGTTAATGCCTACGGAGAATTGTTTAATCAAAACGGTAACAAACCGGCATTCGAGGTTCCTAAGGGTTCTGGTCTGCATACCATATTTATGAATACCATCTGGATAGGCGGATTGACCCAGAATGATGACCTTCATATGGCTGCGCAAACCTACCATGATAGACAAGGAGGAAGGGGTTCAGATTTTTCAGCCGGCCCTATTGCCAACCAGTATCCCGCTTCTTATGATAACCGGTACAACCGGATCTGGAAAATAAATAGGGGAACTGTTAAAAAGCATAGACAGAATTATTTCAAGCCAAATTATACCACGCCTCAGATCATCAAAAATTGGCCTGCCTCTAAGGATACTAGCCTGGGAATAGATCATCATCCCGCACCCTATGTGGACAGTAATGACAATGATAAGTATGATCCCTCTAATGGCGATTATCCCAAAATCAGAGGTGATAAGGCCATTTTCTTCATCGTGAATGACAGCCGTAGCCCACAGGAAGAAACCAATAGCAAAAAGATGGGCATAGAAATTCAAGGGATGGTTTATGCTTATGACAGCCCGGCAAATCCGGCTTTAAAGCATACCATTTTTGTGAATTACCGAATGAAAAATCATTCCAATAATGCCTATCAAGGGGTTTACCTTGGGAATTTTACCGACTTTGATAATGGAGCTCCTTTTGACGATTATATTGGTTGCGACACCCAAAATAACCTATATTATGGCTATAATGGTAACAATTATGACACCCAAAATTATAAAAACCTTCCTCCTGCCTCTGGCGGAGTTTTCCTGAGTAACCCCTTGAATAGTTTTGTTTATTATCAAAATGACTTTTCCAACCAAGGGAACCCTGAGAAACCAGAGGATTATTACAACTATTTACAGGGAATATGGAAAAACGGTGCCCCTATGACAAAAGGAGGTGATGGAATTGGCGGAACGGATATCACGCGTTATTTATTTCCCGGTAATCCCAGGAAACCCAATCAATGGTCGGAAGAAAGTGTAGGAAACTTTCCTTTTGACCGAAGAGGTGTTGGGGTTGCGGGTCCGTTTGAATTCCAACCGGGTGAATCTCATTGCCTGGACATGGCATTTATTTATGCCCAGGACAGTACAAGGAATGATACCAATTCCCGTTTAAAAAGTGTTACCAAGCTTAAAAACAGAACAAAAGTGATTAAGCAATTTTACGAAAAGCAAAATTTTGATTGCGAACCCATTGTTCCTGAAGTAAGCAAAAGGGGTAAAAGCAGTGTTAGGAACAATAATACATTAAAACTTTTTCCTAATCCTGCTTCCCAAACCATCAAGGTTAAATTCTCCAAGCCTAATCAGTCTGCGAAGGCCTTAAAAATTTACAGCATTGATGGAAGAAAAGTGATTCACAAAGAAAATCTGAGCGGGTCTAAAGCTACGGTTTCGGTAAGCAACCTGGAGCCAGGTATTTACCCGGTTTTTATAAAAACCAAGGATCGGGTTTACCGCAAGAAGTTAATCAAGAAGTAAAAAATTGACCTTGAATAAGAGGAAATAGCTTCCCTGAATTTTTTTTAGGAATAATCATCTATGTGATGTCAATTATGATGATCGGTTTTTCTTTGAAGTTTTTGGCCGGATAACCATTGGTTCGTCCCTTATTAGCGAGACTATAAGAGGGATAGCAATAAATCCGGCCAAAAAAACTTTGAAAAAATTGCTTTAGCGCCTGGTTAATCTCATTTATTTTTTCAAAACTTTAAAGGTTTGGCTTCGCCCCCTATCATCAAATACCTGAAGCATATACCAACCGGCGTCTAAATGACCTACATTTAAGCTAAATTGATTGGTATTCTGAGAAAAATTCCGTGACAGTATCTTTTTACCCATTGGGGTGAAAAGCCGGATTTTTCCATCTTCCATTTCATGAGCATGTTTTAACTTCACCTTCAAAACATCCTCTACGGGATTCGGGAAAACCTGGTACTTTTCTTTCTTGGCAGTGCCCTCTATGCCAAAAGTTCCCTCTCCGTTAATGGTTATCACGTTGTTCATCTGCGGGTTCCTTACTTTGTAATAAGGGGCTTCGTTATTGGGCCACCGAACCATTATTGAATCAATGGTAAGGTCCCCGACACCGAAATTGAGGATAAAAGGGCTTTGGCCGCCCATGTTGCCTTCTCCTGCATAAACGTCCCGCATGTGCATCATGGTGTCGGCATAGATGTATACACGGGCACCAATGGCATCCTGATTAACGTTCCGGGGTGGTATTAGTTTTACCGATACCCAGTTGTTTTGATTACCGATCTTATTTTCCAACAAGGCAACCCTGCTGTTGTCCCCGTAGGAGCTAACCATTAAATCATCGTCACCATCAAGGTCATAATCCAATGCCTGTATTTTATTGGGTTGATTGAATTTGGATAGCCAGTCTAATTCCCTTGTGATCTCATCGAATTGGTTGTTTTTTTGTTGGAGGAATGCGTAAATGCGGTCTTCATTGGGATTGTAAACCCCCTGCCCGGTTACCAAATCCATAAGCCCGTCATTGTTTATGTCCACCCAATCCGCATCGAAATCGCCATGATGGGACGGTTTTGGGGGTTCTTTTTCAATGATATTGGGCGCCCAGGAGGTTACAAAATTGCTGTCAGGTCCATGATTGACTACCATAGTAGAATTTCCCTCATTGGGGCCAGAACCACCGTGAACCATAGACAAATAAAAATCAATATCCCCGTCATTGTCATAATCGGAAGGGTCTGCTGCCCACTGGCAAAGGGTTTGGCCGTTATCGCCGTCCATCGTATGGGCATCGTAATTGATTTTATCTGAAACATCCTTGAATGCTCCCTCTCCGGTATTTTTCCAGAAATCACCTCCACTTCGGCAATAGGGGGAGTTTGCAGCATCAGCATATCCATCATTGTTCCAATCCATGATGTTGATACCGTACATGGGATAAGGCGCCACAAAGTGCAAGCCCGCCTTCACTGAAACATCCTCAAAAGTGCCGTCACCATTACCTTCCATTAAATAGTCGAAATCAAATAGGTTATTCGTATGATCTTTTGACCATGTGGATATGTAAATATCAATGTAGCCATCCTGGTTATAATCCAGCAAAGCCATGCCGGTAGCGTTGATCAATCCAATTTCTGCCAATCCACTATTTTCCTTAAGAGAAAACTTACCTTTCCCGTTGTTTAGTAGGCAAGCACATCGGTCACCACGGTCGTTGTAATTTTCTTTTCTGTGGTAATATAAACAAGACATCAGGTCCTTATCGCCATCATTATCCACATCCCCCATAACCAGATTGGTTGTTTCCCTTCCATCGAGGTTACTCTTGGGGCTCTTATTGATGTTAGACCATTCGGTAGTATCCATGAAAAACCTCCCATTCCCATTAGGATCAGGTACATTCAAAAATAGTTGTAACTGGCTTCTACCTGAATTGTCATGGAGAACCAAATCCGGGTAATCATCTCCATTGACATCTGCAAAATAAAGCCTCCTCCCAATGGTGCTGTCCAAACCCACATCCTGGGTTACTTCTTCGAACCAATTGGGGTTTTGGGCTTTTAAAGCGGATTGATTACTGATTAGCACAGAGCAAGTCACAACAGCTAATAAAAAAGGGTAGATTAATTTCATGGCTATTGATTTTCTTAAATGAGTCTCAAAAATAAAAAAATCATTTTTGTTTATAGGACTTAATAGGAATTCAAGCATTTTTTGATGTTTGCTCAGGGTTTTCGGCCCGGATTTATTCCTGATAAATGAACATGATAGGGCCCTGATATTCATAGTGCACTTCATTTCCTAATTTTCAAGATATTTGTATTACGCACAAGAAATATCGCGTTACAATGATTCATTTTACCCGTTTACTAATTGTTTTACCGGCATTTACCCTTTTATTCCAGTTACCCCTTTTTGGCCAGAAGCCCTTGGTGTTAAAAGGGGGGCACGTAATTGATGTAAAAAACGGTGAAGTGCTGGAAGACCAAAGTGTGGTCATTAAAGGAAGGACCATTCACAAGGTTGGCAATATGGAGAATATTGATGTTCCCCAAAATGCCAAGGTGATTGATTCAGAAGGCAAGTATCTACTTCCCGGCCTAATGGATGCCCATATTCATTTTTTCCAGTCAGGGGGGTTGTATACCAGGCCTGATATTGTTGACCTCCGGCATGTTAAACCTTACAAGCAAGAGCAGCAATGGGTGGAGGAGCGTTGGGATGAGATGTTAAGACGATACCTCCACAATGGGGTTACTTCGGTAGTCGATGTGGGTGGACCCATGAAGAATTTCCAAATACGGGACAGTATCGGCCGGGAAATGGTAGCGCCCAATATTTTTCTTACCGGCCCCCTTATTTCCACCTTCCAACCCAAACCTTTCAGGATTGAAGAACCTCCTATCATTAAGGCGAATTCCCCGGAAGAAGGCCGGGAATTGGTCAGAAAACAATTACCCCATAATCCGGATTTCATTAAGATCTGGTACATTGTCACCGGGGATCAAACCGCGAAGGATAACCTGCCCCTGGTAAAGGCAGTGATTGATGAAAGCCACAAACATGATCTGAAAGTGGCTGTTCATGCCACTGAATTGAAAACGGCCCGCCTTGCCGTTGATGCAGGTGCGGATATGCTGGTTCATAGTGTCATGAATCAAGTTATGGATAAGGCTTTCTTAAAAACTTTAAAAAACAAGGAAGTCGATTACATCCCTACGCTCCAGGTGATGAATAATTATGAACGGACATTCAATCAAGCGTTTGATTTTTCATCCCGAACTTTCCAAACGGCTGACCCTTTTGCGATGGGATCTTTATTCGATTTAAAGCACCTTGATTCCAGCGGAAGGCCTTCTTGGCTTAACAAAACCCTGAAAAAGCCTTCAAAAATTAAGGGAAAGGAGGATTCCATAATGGCCGTAAACATTAGAAAGGTCTTTAATGAGGGTATTAATGTGGTGACCGGAACCGATGCGGGGAATATCGGAACATTGCACGGAGCTTCCTATTTCCGTGAAATGGCTTTGATGAAGGAAGCCGGCCTCAGCAACCGGGAGGTTTTACAGGCCTCGACCATCAATGGGGCTAAACTATTAGAGGCTTCAGGTAAAACGGGAACCATTGAGAAAGGCAAATTAGCAGATATCCTGGTTTTAAATAAAAATCCCCTGGACTCGCTGAAATATGTCAAAAATATCCATAAAGTCATCAAAGGGGGAAGTGTTGTACCACGGGACAGCCTTTTGTTGAATTCACCAAAGCAATTGGCACAGCGCCAATTAAATGCCTATAATGCCAAGGACCTTGAAGCTTTTTTGGATTGCTACAGCGATTCTGTTAAAATTTACAATTACCCCAATAAGTTGCAATACCAGGGGATTGACAAAATGGAAAAAGTTTATACCCAATTTTTCAACAATGCACCCAACGTTCATTGTGAACTCATGAATAGAATCGTTAAGGGGAATGTAGTAATAGACCGTGAAAAAATAACGGGGATTCCGGGAAAGAAACCTCTCCATGCGGTGGCCATTTATAAGGTGGCCAATGGAAAGATTACAGAAGTTACCTTCATAAAATGAAAAAGAAGGAAATGATCCGCTTGGAAACTTTTGCCGCTGCGGATTTTGATCGCCTAATTGGCTGGATAAAAAGTGAGGAGGCCCTTTTTCAGTTTGCAGGCCCGGTTTTTATTTACCCTTTAACCCGGTACCAGTTGAATAATTACCTTAAAGAACCCAAGCGAAGGGCATTTAAGGTGGTTGAAAACCAAGAAGGAAAGGTGATTGGCCACGCAGAAATTTATTATGCCGGGGATGGTATAGCCAGGCTATGCCGAATATTGATCGGAGTCCCCGATTTTAAGGGAAAAGGCTTCTGCCCCTGTATTGTTAAGGCCCTTCTTGAAGAAGCTTTTGATAACTCGCAAATTACAGATGCGGAGCTAAACGTCTACGAATGGAATGAAAAGGCCATTGCTTGCTATGAAAAAGCCGGTTTAGCGCAGGCAAAAAAGTTTGTGAAAGAAGTAATGTTTAAAGGAAGGGCCACTCAGGTTATAAGGATGACCATTGACCGGAAAAAATGGGAATCCCAAAAAAGGGGAGCAAACCTTTAGGATCAGGGGTAAATTCAGTAATCCCTGTTTCGCGTTACCAAACAAACCCAATGAGCTTTTGGCAAAACGGGATAAAGCCCATTATCCTAAAATTGAAAGGGATTTTAAGACTTAGTGCACTTTATCAGAAAGCTTTTCAGTTCTGGAGACTAATGATGGAAAAGGCTTAATTGATTTTCTTACCTACACATTCAATCAACGTATCGCAACATCCTTGTACCTTATACCTTAAGAATAACTGCTCTTGTTCAATGGTTCCATAACCCTTATAAGTTTTATTTTCTAACGTACCCTCCTTGGTAAAATTTATATTGAAACGATAGGTTTGAGAATCAATATTTTGAAGTTCAAATACTTTAAAGTTATCAGAAAAGGAAAAATCATCTAAAGGGAAATTTTTAAGGAAAAAAACCGAATCGTTTGCACTTGATGCTATTTCCATGGTAGTTTTGTTTTTATCACGGTCTGAAGCCTCATCGTAATAAAAGCACTGCATATCATATTGGCCGTAAATTTGGGTATCCGTTTGCTCGTAAGGAGAGTCCTCATTCACTGTTAAGCCAGTTTCATCGTAATATTTATCCTCTTCACAAGCAATGAAGCAAAAAATACTCAAAAAAAGTAAGTTGAGCACATATTTAACCATGGTTCATCTTTTTTAATCAATTAAAAAACCATTAACCCTACTTCCAGGTAAGCGGATAAACCTACACCCCACAAGCCTGTTCGGAAATCGTAGAAATTACTCCCTATTTGGTTATTGTAGCTTTTCGCTAAGGTTCTTAAATGGCCTTCTTCCACGACACTTAATTTATTGATGTCGATTCCCCCTTTAAGCGAAGCGGTAAGCCAGGGGGTGAAAAATTTTTGATAGCCGACCCCAATTTCTCCGGAATAGAAATTCATGTTTTGGTAAGAAAATTCCGCCTCCAGGTAATCATTGCCTTCAGGGCACTCACTCACATTGTACAAAATTCCGATGTTATACTTTCCTTCCAGGTCCAAGGTTCCGCCTTTCAATTGAAGGTAAGAGAAAAAGCCGTTTGGTGCGGGGATGAAATTTTCTGAAAAAGGATACAATCGGGGTTCAATAAAAAAAGCCCTGGAGGACAGCTCGGCTTCATGGTCCACTGGTTTGTCAAGGGCACAGTTCTCGTTTTGATCATATAGGCCGCCATTATCCCGGACATAATTCGGCTCTATGGTATTTGACACAAAATTGACGCCGGCACTTAACGTGACATTCCGGTTCAAAACGTATTCCACACTTCCGCCCGATAAAATACCATCAATGCCATTCACAAGGGTCGGTTTGATGACCACTCGTTTTCCGCCAAAACCAGTGTTTTGCCCTTTACCGGTTAACGGGAAGCTGAGAATGATAGCCGCCAGGACACAAATAAGCCCATTAAAACGCATTTATAAGCTCTTTTTTAGGTTATTGAAAGAATCGTACAACTGCGTAAACATTGCTAATTGTTCGGGTTTCCCCTCAAATATTTTTGTTTCCCGGTAAATTACCTGCCCGGATCG
>CAZJWK010000012.1:0-41888 GCA_964549595.1 uncultured Sphingobacteriales bacterium
CACCTAATGATTCCACCGGAAGAGGAGAAGGGTTCGTCAGCTATCAGATCAATGCAAGGGAAAACCGTAACCACGGGGATAGCGTCACCAATCAAGCGACCATTGTATTTGATGACAATGCCCCCATTCAGACCAATACCTGGGTTAACCTGATAGCCACTGACCCATTGAAAAGTAAAATCCTCCAGGATTATCAGAAGGTGGATTCAACAAGTGTTGCGCTTGAGTGGAAACAGGTTACCCAAGAGCCATTCAGCACCGAGGTTTCCCGCTATAACCTTTATGTATCCAAAGATGATAACAATTATGAAAGATGGCTCAGCGGGATCCCGGATAAAAAAGCCCGATTTACCGGGGAACCCGGTGAAACCTACTATTTCATTAGTCAGGCTATTGGCGTGAATGGCAAAACCGAACCCTTTAAAAACAACTATGAAGTGAAAGTTACTTTTGATTCAGCATCTGACACAGGTTCTTTTAAGAAAGACCCGGTTAATATGCTAAGGGGTGATCAACGGGTAAAAATTTATCCCAATCCCTCGGATGAGGTGACCCATGTGAGGTTTAAATTGCCATCTAATCAAAATGTCCGGTTTAAATTAATGAATGGTCAAGGTAAGAAAATGGCTACCCTAAGGAATCGCCATTTCATGGCAGGCAGCCATGAATTCCGCTTCGATCCGGAAAGCCTTGGTTTAGAGGGTGGTGTTTACTACCTGACGATGCAGGGGCAATCCACGAAAGCAGTTACTAAGTGGATTTACTTGAAATAAGCGTTTAAAGCTAAATGATGCTTTGTCAAAACCGTCAATAGTGCAAAGGCTATTGGCGGTTTTTAATATGATTGCTTACCTTTGATCATAGAACAAAAAAGCCATTCTTCATGAAACAATATTACCTATCAACCTCAATAGTCCTATCGCTTATAATGTTTGTATTTGGTTGCGGAGATTCAAAAAATGGGGGCAAGGAACCGAATGATGTCATTCTTGAAGCCAGCCCTATTCAATTGGGGAAAAAGGTTTCCATGAAAATTGATTCCAATCATGACAGGGATTGGTACCGAGTGGTGCTTCCCGGAAAAGGCTACCTTCACGTAGGGGCCAAGGATATCCCCGACCCGATTAATCCCGAAATCCGGTTTGCTGAAAAACAACCCTGGCAAAATGAGAAAAAGGATTGGTACACGAGTTGGAATGACTTAGCTAAAGCCAAACAATTTCATGACCGGGATACCGTTTACTTTACGGTCCAGGATAACAACCGGAACAATAGTTCTCCCAAGTCATTTGCTATCAAAGCCCGGTTTATTGAGGAATTTGATGAACATGAACTGAACAATGAAGCAGGGCAAGCAGTAAAACAAACAACCGGCAAAACCATTACCTCTTACTTCTATCCGATTGGGGAACGGGATTGGTTCAAATTTGAGACAGATAGCCTGGGTTACTTATGGGTCAAGGAGAAGTCCTCTCCTGATAACATCAAACCGGAGGTGACCTTTAACCAAAGAGATCCTATGACTGAAGAGGTCAATAAGCTGAAGGGGGATTGCCAGCTTCCTTGTGCTATTCGCATTTCTGAAAAAGGTACTTACCACATCCGTATTCAGGACAATAACCGCAACAATTCCTCCAGAGATCCGGTTAAATGGAAGGTGGATTACCTGGAAGAAATGGATGAAACAGAACCCAACGGTGAAGCTGATCAAGCACGCAAAATTACGGTTCCGGATACCTTATCCCTTGCCGTATTTTCTTTGGGGGACAATGAATATTTCAGATTTACCCCCGAATCTGATAAAAAAATATTGGTAAAAGGAAACTTCCCGGATGAACTTGACCCGGAGATGAACCTGTATGAAAAGCAAGGATTAGACAAGGAACAACTTAAAAATGAAGTAGAGCTTCCGGGGCAAATCAAGCTGAAAAAAGGAACAACCTATTTCATCCAAATCAAGGACAACCACCACAATGACAGTTCCCCAAAACCTTTTAAATTAATGTTTTTAGAAGGCAAAACTTCATGAGCGGTGCCGGTGCTCAATTGGCTCTTAAAATAATTCAGGATCACTGAAAACCAGCTATAACTTATGCGGATTGGCTTGTCTATCATTTTTTTGCTGTTAATACCGATCTTAGTAAATAGCCAAACGAGGCAACCCATAAGCTTTAGCTGGGCCAGTAATCAAACAACGAAGCCATTCAGTCAAATGGATGACTTAGTTGAAGCTCCTGTACATCATAGTTTTACACTGGGCACGGTATTTCGTTTAAACCAGGATTCCGTACATCAACTTTTACAAACCGCCAAGCTGGGTTACCTCTACCACCGCAATAGTCAAAAGGCCATGCAGCTTTTCAGCGAATTCACTTACCGGTATAGGCTTCACAAACACTGGAAAGGGATAGGACAAATTGGATTGGGCTATATGCACGCTTTCCCGGATATGCCAACGTTTACCCTGAATAATGGTCAATACGAGCAGCAGTCTAACACCGGTAGACCGCAATTGATGATCACCTCATCCCTTGGCGTACAATACAGTATTTTTCATGAGGGTAAGGAAAGCCTCAGGGTTCGGGTTTATTACCAACCTTGGTTCCAATACCCTTTTGTCAATGAATTTGTGCCCTTGTTGCCTTATACGGCATTAAGGGTTGGCATTGAAAAACCGATTCAATGGGGACAATAAAAACCATTAAGCTAATGACACTTTGGAAGAAAACCGTTCTGTGCTTAGGCTTTTTACCCTTAATGGTGGTTTCCTGCGAAAAAGAGCCGCTGGTGAAAACAAAAGACTGTGAAAAGCCGGGCAATCCCAACCACCCCAAATCCGAAGCGTTTGAGCAATTATTGGATAAATACACCGACAAAGGATTACCGGGCATTACGCTTTTAATCCGTGACTCAAGTGGCGTTTGGACCGGGTCAGCCGGAAAGGCAGATATTGAAAAGGACATTCCCATGCAAGTCTGCCACGTCAGTAAGGTAGCCAGCATCACCAAACCTTTCATTGCCTCGCTCGTCATGATGCTGGATGAAGAAGGCAAACTCGATATAAACGATAAGCTCACTGAGTACATCAATCCGGCCAAGGTGGAAGAGGTTGAAAACGCTAAGAAGGCTACCGTTCGGCAATTGCTTAATCATACCAGTGGAATTTACGATATTGTTAGTGATGATGAGTTTTACCTGGCCGTCCTGAATAAACCCAAAAAGGATTGGGAACAAGCAGAATTGCTTGAGCACGTGAAGGATGAACAAGCCTACTTTAAACCCGGGTCGGATGTCAAATACTCCAATACCAACTATTTATTGCTCAGCATGGTGATTGAAGGGGCCACCGGTCGCTTTCATTACAAATTGCTTGAAGAAAAAATCCTGCAACCTTTAGGGCTGGAAAACACCGTATACCATTCCCGGGAAAAACTTCCCGAAAAAACCGCCCAAGGCTATTTTGACCTTTACAATAACGGCAATATTGTCGATCTTACCAATTACAATACCGGCAATGGCAATGGCTACAATGGCATTTATTCCACCGTAAAAGATTTACAAGTATTCATTGAAGCCCTTTTAAGGACCAAAATCCTGGTTTCTCCCGAACAGCTAAGGAGGATGAAAAGCTACAATCCGGCTGAGACCTACCGCCAAATCGGGCTCGGTATTATGCAGGATTTCCTGGACCATCCGGCCGATACCTACGGTCTTGGCCATGGCGGTAGTGACCTGGCTTATAGTGGGGAAATGTATTATTTCCCCGAAGAGGATTACACCATGGTAACCTTAGTCAATTACGGTACCAATGCGGAAAGTGACCTGGAATCCGTTTACGAAGAATACCGAAAAGAGGCCGTCTCTATTCTTATGAATTGAATGGCCTAAAACCTTTCTTTGAAGCTTTTCATGCCTTATTTCGCATTCCCTTAAAATGGGATGATAAGGAAAAATCAGGTAAAACCCCGACCCTCATTAATACTTTCTGACAGGCAACAATCCCTAATTTTGTGCTCCAGAAAAGAATAAATATGGACCTTTATTATATACTCAACCAACTCGGGGAGGATCGGGAACGGTATTTCAACGCTGTAGCCCCGCCTGTTATTCAAAGCAGTAATTTTGCTTACAACAGCGTAGCCCGGATGCGGGAGGGAATCTCTGATGAGCTGAGTAACCATTTCTACACACGGGGCAATAACCCTACCGTGGAAATCCTGCGAAAAAAATTGGCAGCACTGGAAAATACTGAAGATGCCCTTGTTTTTGGAAGCGGAAGCGGAGCCATAGCAGCAGCCATATTAAATAATGTGCGGCAAGGGGATCATATTATCTGTGTGGACAAACCTTATAGCTGGACCTATACATTGCTAAATGATTTCCTTCCCCGATTCGGGGTGGAAACCACCTTTGTGGACGGCCGGGAAGTAACAAATTTCCGGGATGCCATTCGGTCCCATACAAAACTTATTGTGTTGGAAAGCCCCAATTCCGTAACTTTTGAGATGCAGGACATTGAAGCTGTGACGGCCTTAGCTGGAGAAAGAGGGCTCTTAACGTTGATGGATAACAGCTATGCGGGTCCGCTTTTTCAACGTCCTGCAGACATGGGCGTGGATATAGTTTGTCATTCTGCCACTAAATATCTGAACGGGCACTCGGATGTAGTAGCGGGGGTTGTATGTTCCTCTAATGCCATGATTCAACGGATTTTTGACGGAGAATTTATGACCCTTGGTGCGATAATTTCTCCCCATGATGCCTGGTTGATGATCAGGGGGCTTCGGACCCTTGAAGTACGAATGGACCGGGTGGCAGATAGCACATGGCAGGTGGTTCAATTCCTGGAAAACCATCCTAAGGTGGAGACTGTCTACCATCCCTTTGCTCAACAAAATCCTCAGCGGCATTTGGCTGAAAAACAGCTCAAAAAAGGAGGAGGTCAGTTTTCCGTTACGCTGAAAGCAGATACCATTCCTCAGATTGAACAGTTTTGCGAGCAATTACAGCATTTCTTGCTGGCCTGTTCATGGGGTGGGTATGAATCCCTGGTTTTTCCTACCTGCGCTTTACTCAATGACAAAAGTGAAGCAGTGCCAGTCATCCCGTGGAATTTGGTTCGGTTTTACATTGGTATGGAGGATCCGGAAACCTTGAAACAGGATTTAGAGCAAGCAATGGCGTTATTGCCATAAGGGGCCAATAATAGTTATGGGGAGCCCTTGGCTAAATATTTGCTAAATTGCCTCTTGACAATTAAAAAGCTAAATTTTTAATCCTCAATGGAAATAGGTGGTTATACCTTTGCCAATCCCCATTTGCTATGGCTGTTGCTAATAGTACCTTTGCTGGGGGGTTGGTTTTGGTGGAAATACAAAAAGTACTACCCGGATCAAACCCTATCCCACTTAACCCCCTTTGAAGATTCGGGAATGTCCTGGCGCCATATTTTGAATGGACTTTTACCGGTGTTTAGGCTTTTAGCCATTGGGCTGATCATTGTTGCGGTGGCCAGGCCTCAAACAGCCCTTGAGGAGGAAAAAAGAAAGACCAAAGCCATTGATATCGTGCTTTCCATTGATATTTCCACCAGTATGTTAGCCAAGGATTTTGAACCAAACCGATTAAAAGCTGCTAAGGAAGTTGCCAAGGATTTCGTTGCCGGTCGCAGAAATGACCGGATGGGTTTAGTGGTTTTTGCCGGGGAAAGCTTTACCCAATGCCCGGTGACTACGGATTACCGGGTTTTAAAAAATTTGTTAGAGGAAACAAAAAGCGAACTCCTTAAGGATGGAACCGCCATCGGAATGGGATTGGCAACCGCTGTTAATCGGCTAAAAAAAAGTGATTCGAAAAGTAAGGTGATCATTCTATTAACAGATGGGGTGAATAACCGAGGCCAAATTAATCCGGTTACTGCCGGCAAAATGGCCAAAAAATTCGGGATAAAGGTGTATACGTTGGGTATAGGGAGCAAAGGAATAGCCCCTTTTCCTGTGAAAACACGGCATGGTATTCGGTATCGTAGTCAGGAAGTCAATATTGACGAAGCCCTTTTAAAGAAAATAGCAGAGATGACCGGTGGAAAATATTTCCGCGCCACCGATTCTGAAAAATTACGGGAGATTTACAAAGAAATTGATAAACTGGAAAAAACGGAGATCGAAGTAAGTGCTTTTAAACGATATGAAGAAGAATTCTTACCTTTCGCATTGATAGGTGCTTTATTTTTGGGTTTGGAAGTGTTAAGCCGTTATGGCTTACTTAAAAGGTTGCCTTAGCGATGGAGCAATTGCGGTTTGAAAATGATGTTTATTTATACGGGCTTTTGCTTGTGCCCCTTTTGGTGGGTTTATTCCTTCTTATGCGATACCGCAGGAAAAAAAGCCTGGAGCAATGGGGCTATGAAGAAACCGTCAAGAAGCTCATGCCCGATATTTCCGGATATAAAAGATCCGTTAAATGCTTGCTCCTGGCATTGGCCGTGGTGTTTTTATCCCTGGGGATGGCAAACCTTCAATATGGAAGCAAAGAAAAGGAAATGGAAGTGAAAGGTTTGGATGTAATGATTGCTTTGGATTTATCCAAAAGCATGTTGGCCGAGGATTCAAAACCTAATCGTTTGAAAAAAGCGAAATTATTCATCCGGCAATTAATGGAAAAACTTACTAATGACCGTGTGGGACTTATCATCTTTGCCGGGAATGCTTATGTGCAGATGCCTTTGACCGTTGACCATGCGGCTGCAAATATTTTTCTCAATACCCTAAGTACCGAAATGGTGCCAACCCAGGGCACGGCTATCGGAGATGCCATTGAACTGGCACAGGAATCCTTTGATGAAAAAATGAACAAACACAAAACCATTGTGCTGATTTCAGACGGGGAAAATAACCAAGGAAATGCGGTAATAGCTGCAGAAAAAGCGAAAAAAGCTGGAATTGCTGTCAATACGGTAGGTGTGGGTAGTAAGAAAGGGGCCCCGATACCCGTAAAAAGGAATGGTCGCCAGGTAGATTTTGTGAGAAACCAAGAAGGAGAAGTCGTAGTTAGTAAAATGAATCCGGCTGTTTTGGAAGACATTGCACAAAAGTCGGGTGGAAGTTACGTTGGTTTGAATGATACCCGTGGAGCCGTACAGGGTTTAATGGGATCCATTGAGAAAATGGAAAAGCGAAAAATGGAAACCAAAGTCTATACGGATTACATAGACCATTTCCAGTACTTTTTAGGCGCTGCCTTATTGTTTATGGTTGTGGAATTCGTCATAACGGAAAGAAAAAGTCGTTTATCAGAAAACTTGGGTTTTTAATATGAATCGCCGGCAGCAATACCATAGCATCATTTTAGGGCTTGCTTTAATGCTCATTTTACCGCTTAACCTGCTTGCTCAGAAGGAAAGGGCAATGGCCAGGAAAGGCAACAAAGCCTACGAAAAAGGTGAATACAGTAAAGCGGAGGTTAAATACCGAAAGTCCCTTAAAGAAGCTGGGTCTTTTAATAAAGCCAAATTTAACCTCGGGAACGCTTATATAAAACAAGAACGCTATGAGCAAGCGGCTCAGAAGTTTGCTGAGGTGGCAGAAAACTCAGACAAGAAGGGGGTAAAGGGTAAAGCCTATCACAATCAAGGAAACGCTTACCTTAAAGCCAAAAAGTACCGGAAAAGTGTCCAGGCCTATAAGAAAGCATTGCGTATTAACCCGGGTGACCATGAAACGCGTTATAACCTGTCTTATGCATTGAAGAAATTGCGTGAGCAAAAGCGTAAAAAACAAAAACAGAATAAGCGAAATAAAAAACAGCAGGATAAGGATAAAAAACAAAATCAAGGGAAAAAGGAAAAGAAGGATCCAAAACAATCGCAAAAACAAAAATCAGGGGATAAAAAGCAAAAAGACCGTCAAAAACAACCTAATAAGCGAAAGCAAAAAGAACAGAAGGAGTCAGATCAGAAGCGAGCCCAGAAGGCAGGGAAGAAACGACAAGGAATAAGCAAACGGGAAATGAACCGGATACTAAAAGCTTTGGAATCCGATCAGCAAGATGTTCAGCGGAAAGTTTTAAAAAGGAAACGGAAAGGAAAGCCTAAAGATAACATCGAGGAAAATTGGTAAAGCTTAACTACAATGAAAGTTTACAAAACCATTTTGGCTTTAGGATGGGTTTTATTACCGCTATGGGGCTTTGGTCAAAAGGCTTTTAAAGCTTCCCTTAGTAAGGAAAAGATAGGGGTTGATGAAAGTTTTAAAGTAACCTTTACACTTTCCGGTAGGGGCAGTAATTTTCGAGCCCCGGATTTTCAATTTTTTAAGGTATTATTTGGACCCAGCACTTCTATTAAGCGCCAAAATATTAATGGGAATTATGCTGTCACCGAGAGCTATTCTTTCAAGCTGCAACCGACCGAAAAAGGCCAATTCGAAATAGGGCCGGCCAGGATTGATTATAGGGGAAAAACCCTGGAAACGGAGCCTCAAAAAATTGAAGTGGTGAATGAGGGTAAAACACAAGAAAGATCAGGCTCTATTGTCAAGAAAATTCGAAACAGACTATTTATAAAGTGCACAGTGGATGAACGAAATCCTTATAAGGGGGAGCAAATCACAGCTACCTATAAACTTTTTTTAAGGGATATTAATGTAACCAATGATAAAGTACTTTCGAAGCCTAAATTCAACGCTTTTTGGAAAAAAAATTTGATAGGACCAAGAAAGAACCGGTATAATAAAGAAAAGTATAAGGGGAAAACTTACAGGACAACCATTTTGAAAAAAACAGCCCTTTTTCCTCAAAGAAATGGAGAATTGACTTTGGATCCTTACAAAATTAAGGTCAGAGTAAGGTATAGGAATCCCAACAAGCGAAGAGGATTCTTTGGAAGGGCATATGAAAGTAAAACGTTAAATGTGGCCAATAAACCGGTAACCATTGATGTGAAACCGTTGCCAGGCAAACAACCTTCATCCTTTTCCGGATTGGTTGGGAATTTTGAAATGAAAAGCAGCCTGGATAAACGGCGAACCATGACCAATAAACCCGTTTCCTTGAAAATAAGCATTAATGGTCAGGGTAATTTAAAGTTGCTACAGCCTTTTGACCTTAACCTTTTGCCGGCTTTTGAAAGCTATAGTCCCAATGTAGATGCCAATATGGGAACCCGAAATGATACAGTTAAAGGCAGTAAGACCTTTGAATACCTCTTAATGCCCCGTAGCTCCGGCCGCCATAAAATTGATCCCATTGCTTTTACTTACTTTAATCCCGAAAAGGAACAATATGTTACCAAAAAAACACCGAAATATACAGTTCGGGTCAAGCAAGGGGTAGGTGATGCGGATTCCATGGTTAAAGCTGGGCAGCGTTCCTCCGACCAAAAAGAAGTTGAAACCGCTGATGAAGGCATTCGCAATATCAAAACTAATGCAGGAAACCTGGAAAAAACCCAAAATACCTTTGCGTTTTCAGGTTTTTTTTGGGGTTTAACCCTTGCACCGGTTTTATTCCTTAGCGGATTGGTTTTTTACAGAAGAAGGCGGGCTAAGCAATTAGGTCAGCCAATTGATGTGCAATCCAAAAAAGCCCAAAAACTGGCTCGTCAAAAGCTTAAAACCGCTAAAAAGCATCTGGATGAAAAAAATCCCGATGGGTTTTACGGGGCTTTGTCTGAAGCCATGTGGGGATATGCCGGAGATAAGATGAACATTCCTATGGCAGAATTGACTCAGGATCATATTCGGGAAGCTTTGCAGCATAAAGAGATTTCAGATCAAACCATAGAAGAATTCCTGCAAATCATTGATGATTGCGAACAAGCACGTTTTGCCCCATCTTCTGCAAACTTTGATATGGAAATGCTTTACACGAAAGCCGAGAGTGCCATTTTATCCATTGAACACCAATTGCCATAAACCATGCCTAACCATAAAGCAGCCTTTATGTTATTACTGCTTTTGCCCTTGGCCGCGTTAAGCCTGGAGAACCCTGAAAGGCTTTTTCAGCAAGCCAATCAGGCTTACCAAAAAAAGCATTATCAAAAGGCAACCAATCTCTATGACAGTTTGCGAAAGGCTGGGTACGCTTCACCCAATTTATATTTTAACCTGGGCAATGCTTATTACAAGCTTAATCGAATGCCCGAATCGATCTTATTTTATGAAAAGGCCCAAAAAAACAGTGGTTTCCGTGAAGATGTGACTCACAACCTTTCCCTGGCGAGAGAGCAAATACCTGATGATGTAGAAATGAAACAATCAACGCTTCTGGGTACATGGTGGAATAATGCGGTCCGATATTTCAGTCTATCGACCTGGAGTAAAATCACCGTGGTTTTAATTTGGCTGGCTTGTTTAAGTTTCGCCGGTTTTTTAACCTTGATTAGGGAGCGGTTAAAGCGCTTAGCCTTGGTGACAGGGCCAATAGCTATTTTGCTATTCATAGGCTCTATGGTTCTCACGGCGGAACGTTACCAATATTCGACCCAAAACCACCATGCAGTGATTTTTTCGCCACGTGTGGATGTTAAGCGTGCCCCCGACCCAAAAAGTGAGAAAATGTTTATCCTACACGCCGGGACAAAAGTGGCGTTGAAAAACGAGTTGGAGCGCTGGCAAAAAATCCGGTTGCCAAATGGCGAGCAAGGATGGGTAAAAGAAAATGCCTTAAGGACTATTTAAGCAAGGCTCAAAAGTCCCTTAGCCTAAAATGGGCTCACCAGAAGCGCGATAGGGTTAAATAATATTCACTTCTGGTTGCAGATCAATGTCAAATTTTTGATAAACCTTTTCCTTAACCCTCATGGAAAAATCATAGACTTCTTTTCCTGTGGCCCCGCCATAATTGACAATGACCAAGGCCTGTTTTTGATGGGTTCCTACCTGGCCTTCCCGGTACCCTTTCATGCCGGCTTGTTCGATAAGCCAGCCGGCTGGAATTTTTACTTTATCTCCGCCCAATTGGTAAAATGGCATTTCTGGAAATTGGCTCTGAAGCTTTTGAAATGGCTCATAATTTACAATGGGGTTTTTAAAGAAACTACCTGAATTGCCCAGCTCATCGGGATAAGGCAGTTTAGACCGCCTGATCTCGCTTACCAATAAACTGATGTCTTTTATGGATGGGTTATTAAGCCCTTTTTCCGCAATGGCTTTCTGGAGGGCTCCATAAGAAGTATTAAGAACCGGGTTTTTGGCCAGTTTTAGCGTTACTGAAACAATGAGGTACTGATCTTTTAGCCTGCCTTTGAAAACACTATGCCGGTAACCAAATTCACAATCTTTGCTGGAAAAGGTCTCCAAAGAGAGGGTATCAAGATTTAAAGCTTCTAATGCCACAAAAACATCCTTTAATTCGGCTCCATAGGCTCCTATATTCTGAATGGGTGCGGCTCCTACTTTACCCGGTATCAGCGAAAGGTTCTCAATCCCACCCCAATTTTCTTCTACGGCATATTCCACCAAACGATGCCAATTTTCTCCGGCATAAATTTTCAGGGTCACATAGGCTTCGTTTTCTTCGATCACTTCTTTCCCGGTTATTTCATTAAGTATAACCAAACCATGGTAATCCCCTGTTAAAAGAATATTGCTGCCATCACCAAGCATCAAATGAGGCCGATTTCTAAATTCGAAATCACGGAAAAGCTGATAGGCGCCATCAACAGTTTGGATCTTAGCTAAGTAATCGGCCCTGGCTTTTATCCAGAAGGTGTTATACGGATAAAGGTCGGCATTTTCTGCTAAATTGTAGTTACCTGCTTCTGCCATCTTGGTACGAAGGTACAGCTTCGTATTAAAATGCGAGATTAAGAACAGCCTGTCTCGTTTTTTGGCTTAAAAAGGCCAGGGCAGGTAATTAGCCACATCCAGGGTCAGGAAATTGGCTTTGAACATTCCCCATTCATGAGATTTATGATCTCTAACGAAAGTAGGATTCCAATGGAGCTTTTTTCCGGGCCTATTTCCTATAACAAATCAATGGGGAAATCACTTTTTTGTACATCAGTTTCTAAACTTCTTATATCATAACCGCAAGGCAAGGTGGAAAATGTGAATGCAAATCCTTGATAGGAGGTGGGTGATCAGAAAGAAAAGGCTGTCCCTAAATGACCGGAAATTTCCCAATCACTTTGGGCGGAAAGTTTTTGCTTTTGGAAACATAGGCAATATAATTTATTTTTGAAACCAATGTGAGAACCTTCACATTGCATCATTGTTTAATTTTTTGAAGAACTAAAATGACAAGCGTTATGATTAATGTATCTGAACAGGCTAAAGATAAATTGATTGAATTCAAGGAACAGCAAGGTTACGATGATTCCTATTTTGTAAGGGTGGCTGTCCAAGGGGGCGGTTGCTCCGGTCTTTCTTATTACCTGGATTTTGACAATCAGGAAAAAGAAGGTGACCAGGAATTTGATGCCGGGGAAGGCGTTAAAGTGGTAGTGGATATGAAAAGCTACCTTTATTTACACGGCACAGAATTGCAATTTTCAGATGGGCTAAATGGCAAAGGCTTTCAATTCCATAATCCCAATGCCAGCCGGACTTGTGGATGTGGTGAGAGTTTTGCGGTCTAAGCGCTCGCAGGAAGAATTTAGCGTAAAGTTATTTAAGAGGGGCTTTTTGGCCCCTTTTTTATTGCTTGGTCAGGGTATAATGGAGTCAGGCCCCTGCCCAATCTTCCCGGTCCAGGCTCCTGAAATGAATGGCCTCGGCCAGGTGCTCTACCTCAATCTCTTCAGAACCTGCTAAATCAGCAATGGTCCTTGAAACCTTCAGGATACGGTCGTAGGCTCGTGCGGAGAGGCTTAATTTTTCCATGGCCGATTTAAGGAGGTTTTGACCGGCCTGGGAAATTTGGCAAATATTTCTAACCTGCTTGGTAGCCATATGGGCATTGGTAAAAATGCCTTCATTAGCTTTGAAGCGCTCTTCCTGGTTATTCCTTGCTTTGACAACGCGTTCCCTGACTTGTTCACTCGTTTCTGAATCCTGGTTATCGCTTAATTCTTCAAAGTCAACGGGTGTAACTTCTATGTGAATGTCTATACGGTCCAGCAGAGGCCCGGAGATTTTATTAAGGTATTTTTGTACCACCCCTGATGAACATACGCATTCTTTATCCGGGTGATTGTAATAGCCACAGGGACAAGGATTCATAGAAGAGACCAGCATGAAACTGGCCGGGTAGTCTACGGTAAATTTGGCTCGTGAAATGGTCACTCTTCCCTCCTCCATGGGTTGCCTCAAAACTTCCAGGACAGTGCGCTTAAACTCCGGTAATTCATCAAGGAACAAAACCCCGTTATGGGCAAGGGAAATTTCACCTGGTTGCGGCATACCGCCTCCTCCGACCAAAGCTACATCACTAACGGTATGGTGAGGAGAACGAAAGGGACGACTGGCAACCAAAGAGGCGTTCGCTGGTAATAACCCGCCCACCGAATGGATTTTTGTGGTTTCCAGGGCTTCGTATAAATTGAGGGGTGGTAAAATGGTTGGAATTCGCTTGGCCAGCATCGTTTTTCCGGACCCGGGTGGCCCGACCAGTATGATGTTATGACCCCCGGCGCCGGCAATCTCAAGCGCTCTTTTAATGTTTGCCTGACCCTTTACATCCGCGAAATCCACCAAATGATGATTTTGTTGCTCGTAAAATTCCTCACGGGTTTGAACTTCTATTTTCTGGACTTGAGTTTCGCCCTCAAAGAAATCTATGGCCTCATTGATATGCCCTATGGGATAAACATCCAAATCATCAACAATGGCTGCTTCCCGTGCATTCTCCTTCGGCACCAAAAGGCCTTTAAAACCTTCTTTGCGGGCCTGGATAGCAATGGGCAGGGTTCCGTTTATGGGTTTTACTTCCCCGTCCAAAGAGAGCTCTCCCATAATGAGATATTGATCAAGGTAATCGGGTGTTAATTGTTTCGAGGCAGCCAAAATGCCAAGAGCAATCGGAAGGTCATAAGCTGAGCCTTCTTTCCGTATGTCTGCAGGGGCCAAATTAACAACGATTTTTTTGCGGGTAAACTGGTAATCATTGTTTTTGATCGCGGCTTCTATTCTTTGCATGCTCTCTTTAACAGCGTTATCCGGTAAGCCCACAATGTAGTATTTGGTACCTCCGCTTACATCAACTTCAATGGTTATGGTCTGGGCATCGATGCCAAAAACTGCACTCCCGTAAGCTTTTACAAGCATAATGGATTTTTTTCAAAACCTGGAAACTAATTTTGCGCTAAAGGACTTTTATTAGATTAAAACAGCCAATAAGCCGTTTTTTATACTTTTGAAAAGGGCTTTAAATGGCTGATATGGCAAAACCAAATTAAGACATTTTTTACTCAACATCGAATGAGGGAATAAGGAAATATTTTCATAAAAAGATTCAAAGCCAATATGCTGGATTTTAGCAAATTAGAATATAACCAGGAAGAGCCGGGGCCGGGCAAATTGTTAATTTCAGATCCTTTTCTGCCTGATCCCAATTTTAACAGGACCGTGGTTTTATTGACCGAACATAAACCGCAGGTTGGCTCTATTGGTTTTGTGCTGAATAAATCTGCCCAGACCCAATTAAATGATGTGCTTGATTTTGAGGTTCCTATAGAAATTCCCCTCTATACGGGCGGCCCGGTACAACAAGACACCCTTCACCTGATTCACCGGGATAAAAGCTTGGGCGAGTCTGAGATGGAAATAATGGAAAATTTTTATTGGGGTGCCAATTTCGAAGCCCTTAAGTTGATGATTGAAAATGGTCAATTAAACCCGGCAAATTTCCGATTTTTCCTGGGCTATTCCGGTTGGGGAGAAGGTCAATTGGAAGAAGAATTATCCGAAAAGAATTGGATTGTTACCCGTGCCAACCAAGACATTGTTTTTTCTGAAAACACTGAAGAGATGTGGAAGGCTGTTATGAAAAACATGGGTGGCCATTTCAGTTTTTTAGCCAATTCCCCGGAAAATCCGCAATGGAATTAAATTCAGGTTTTGTAAGGGTAACCGGCCTTGTCCGGACTTTCTTCTTCCGAAGAGGGGTCCGGTTTGTTAAAGTAAGTTTCCATGGCGACAAAAATGGCAATGAAAGCCCAAAAAGGAACAGAAGCTTTATCGTAATTGAGGAAATTATTCAGGAAACCATGCGTAAAGTACGTTATCAAGCAAAGCAAAATGGTTAACGAAGTGATGCGCACTGTTTCATTCCTTCCATGGTAATAAAGTTTCATCCCTGTATAAAGCACCATTAGCATAAGGGCTACCTTGGAAAGCATGCCCAAAAACCCGAACTCTGCCAATGGACCCAAGTATTCGCTGTGGGCGTTACCTACATCCCCGAAGTTTGTAGAAATTTTGGTGCGCTGATAATTCCTTTGAAAAGGGGCATACTTGAACTGGTAAGTACCGGGTCCGAACCCAAAAACGGGTCTTTCCTGAAACATCCTGAAAGCTGAATGCCATCTGTTTATCCTTTCCGTATTGCTCGCATCATTGGTGATATTGTAAATGGATTTAATATTACGGACAACCCCTGAGGTTGAGGTGGCCTCATTTTCCTGGAAGAAGAGCATTATTTGGGTCCAGAAAATCAAAACCAATCCAATGGCCATAGTAGCCGTAATGATAATGGTTTTGAATTTGATTCTAAACCAAAAGATTATCCCTCCTGCCAGTGCAAAAGCCACGCTAACCCATGCTGCCCTGCTAAAGGAAAAAAATAAGCCAGCCAGAAATATTGGAACCAGGCAAGCAGCAATTATTCGCTGACTACGGGAATGGCCGAAAGGGCGTTTCCTCAAAAAAAAGCTTATGACTGCCGGAACTAAAAGGGCCACTGAGGCCCCGTAAATGGTGTGATCTTTAAAAAAAGGCTTAGCAGCCAAATGAGAAGTAGTTCTGCCTAAGCCCAGGGTGGCATGATTAAGGGTGGCATAAATTATGATAACCGCCATGCCAATGATATAAAGCCAAAGAAATTTTTTGACATTGTCATAATTCCTGAAAATATCAAGAGCCAGAAAAAAGAATACGATTACATACCAAAACCTCGAAAGGAAAAACTTGAAAGAGACCAACGGCATGGTGGAAGTAAAACAAGCAATAAACATCCACGCAAAGTGAAATACTACAATAAGGGTAAGCGGATGTTTGATTATCCTTTTATCAATGGTGGTTTGCACTATTTGCTGCAGCAAATAAAGGGTCATCAGGGACCAAATGATCGGTTCAGTGGGGAATGCTATTGTCAATTGATCCCCGAGGTGTAAGAGAAAACTAAACGGGGTGATTATTACCACTATGAAAAATAAAAACTTAGGGTAGCTTACCAAAAGGAAGAATATGCCGACTAATAAGGGTAAGATTAGAAGATGATATGATTCCTCAACGGTAAAAAATGCGTTGAGAATAGCGTAAACTAAGATGGCTAATAATACCACCAAGGATTTTTGCCAATCACGCAGTTTCAAAAATGATCCCTTTTAATTAAGCGCCTTTTACGGTCTCTTTGATGTAAGGCCATTTCTCTATCATGTTAAGAATGACAAACGTTATAAGGAATGAACCAATTAGAGTGATAATAAGGATAAATAATTTTTTGGGTTTGGCTTCTTTCTTAGAGACCTGACCTTTGTCTAATACATACGTTCTGGATATGTCTGAAGTAGCGTCTGCTCTAATTTGCTGATATTTGGCATGAAAGTCTGCAATTTTTTCAGTCACATGGATTAATTCTTCAATCAACGTATAGTAAATCGGCCCGTATTTACCTACGGTGTTCATTTGCTTTTTCAGATCTTCTAAAACTCTGGTATTTCCCTCTAATTTAGCTTTTCCTAAGGCTCCGGTCAATTCCTTGGATTGTTGCTCAAACTCAACCAAACCTTTTTTGGCTAATTTTTGTACAGAATCCGCTATTTCATCATACCGGGTTTTTTGCTGTTCATATTTTTTCTTGGCAATTTTCATGGCTTCCCTCGCCCTTTTTTGTTTCAGCTCGTTCACGAGAGAATCCACAATTTTTACCACTTCATTGGCCATGATAGCGGCCTGCTCAGGATCCTTGTCAAACACCTCTACTTCCAACGCCATGAACTCCGTCTTAGTAAAGGAGAAATTATTCTTGTATTTCTTGTTGAATTGGGCGTAGGGTTTTTCGCTTTCCCTATCAATTTCGTAATGATCCATAAGGTTAAACTTTTTCAGCAAATGGTTTTTAACCTTATTGGAACGGAGGATTTCCAGATAATTTTCCACTTGCTTTTCCTCGCCAAAATCCAGGTAATCTTCTTCACCAGGGGATTGTTTTCTTAAAACCTCAGTGGATATAGCCCCCTTGGTAACAGGGTAGAAGACGGTAGATGATTTGTATACCGGATCTGTTATTAACGGACTAGCAAAAATATAAGCCCCCACTGCCGAAAGTAAACAAATGATAATGAAGTAATAACGCCACCTAAAGATAAAACGAACCACGTTTAGAAAATTCAGCGGCTCCCTGCTGTAGTCTTTCATGATTTATGGTTTCTTTTAAGGATGGCAAATTTCAAAAAAAAAGCACTTATTAAAAGGACTTCTAAGATTTTTGTTAAAACAACTTTTTTGTTTCGTTCCCATTTTCAGTACTATCCCATTTTAATTTAGCCAATGGCTCAAGTCTGTGTTTAGAAGTTTTTCGGTCTTACGAATGTCTTCTTGGTAGAAATCCAATAAGAATTGTTTGGCTTCCGGCTCATCATCGATGGAATGGTTCGGTTTTTTTAAGTAAAGGCTTTTTAGCCGTTCCTTCAGGGGCGTTGGCAATAATTTGGCCAATTTCATGCGCAATCCCATTTTATTCAGGGCTTCATTGATAACCCTGAAACGGGGAATGCCTGCTTTGTTATGCGTCAATCCGGTGTCAAATGAAAAATCGGCAACGTTCAGGAATTCAGTCAATTGTTGGAGAGTCCCTTCTGTTTCACGTGAAAGGTGTTCCTGAAAGATCACTTGAATTTGATCCCTTGGGAAGCGGTCAAAATACCGTTTAAGGGCCTCATAATAAAGCCCTGATTCCAGAAATAACTCGGAAATACCCCAACCTTTTTCCGCCTTTGCCTGATCTTCCTTAATGGCTTCTAAAAAGGGTAAAGCGGTAAAGCCAAACTTAAGGGCCATCTGGTAGTGAGAAAAAGCCCTTTCCAAAGGATTGCGAAGGATAGCGATTATTTTCGCACCGGGAATGGTTTTTCGAATGTTTTCAGCCGCTTCTTTGGAATAGAGATAGGTTGTGCTGGCTTCTCCCTTTACCTGATCCGGTTTTGCATCTTCAAAAAGTTGCAGGTATTGTTTTTTATCCCGTACATAAGCTTCAAAAATTTCCTTCAAAGATTTTTGGTCAAAGTACCGTTCCAGGTCCATCACAATGTTCTCATAATAGCGTTTATTGAAATGCTCAGGCCTGATGTCCGTGGAAAAAAAATGAGGTTCTTTGATGGGACTGAAGTATATGTCCGGATGCTGTTTAAGGTATTCTACCAGAGAGGTGGTTCCGGCCTTAGCAGCACCTATAATAAGGAAATCCGGATAATGGCTCATGACCCAAGTAAATTTTTGAAATTAACAGTCCAGAAACCGTAGTACCTGTATATGGCAACCATTGCTGCAAGATTCCAGGTAACGGTACTTATCATCGTAGCCATAGCCGCTCCTTCAATGCCTATTCGGGGAATGAGTAAATAATTCAATAAAACATTCATGATTCCTACGGTTAAAAGGATAAACTGGGAAGTTTTCTGTTTGCCTGTCATGTTAAGGATGATGATCACGGAGCCCGTACCGGCTGAAAAAAAGGCCCCTATGGTCAGAAGGATTAAACTGACTTTACCGGTTATAAAGGTTTCGCCGAAAATGCCCAATAGGAAACCCGGGATAAGCAGGATAATAAGGATAACCGGCAGGGTGGTGAGTAAGATGATTAAAGTGGTCTGCTGGGTGAATTTTTGAAATTGCTTGATTTTTCCCCCACTGTAAAATTCCGAAAATTTGGGTGCTGCGATGGTGTTAATGGCAAATATTATTAGGTTGCCCAGCTGGCTTATCTTAATAGCGACCTCATAAACCCCCAGCTTAGCTTGTGTGGAAAGGAAACCTAACATGATTTTGTCCGTCCAGTTCATAAGAAAGAAAATGGTGCTTGCCAAAAGCAAGGGAATGGAAGTTCTTAAAATCTCTTTGCTTGAAACCGGGCTAACCGCTTCATCTTCGGCTGTGTAGCTTTGCCTTCTCCAAAGGTAGAAACTCCATAACAAAACTACCATTTCACCAATTAATAGCCCCCAAAGGATATTTTCCTTTTGATGACCTGTTAATTCCAGTATGGCTATGCCGATCATGGCAAAAGTCAGGATGGTTATATTCTGGAGCAGGGAATAGTATTTGATTTGCTTGAGTCCGCGCAAAGCTTCTGCATTAAGCCTGAGAATAGCAGCCGGTATCAAAGCAATGGCTGTAATTTGTAGCCCCCTTGAATAATCCCCCTTATCAATGGTTTCCATTATAGTGGGCAAGGTGAAATAAAGCATACCCCCTAACAGAATAGCCATTAAAAAAGTCATGAAGAGGGCTTTCCGGTAGATCAACCGGATAGTCCCCCAAAGCTTTTTATTGGCATAATCCGCGATAAAACGAATCAGGTAAGTTTCCAGCCCCAGCATGCTAACGATCATCAGGATGTTCAGAATCGCATAACAGAAGGAAAAAAGTCCATTTCCTTCGCTTCCGTAAATTTTAGCAACCATGAACTGGAAAAAATAAACTACTATAACGCTTCCGATTTTCAGGAAAAAAGCAGTAGAACCACTACTCAATAATTCCCGTATATGCGAATCCCGTTCCGCAAGAAGGTTGGATAATCGCCTGAAAAGATGCTGCATGGAAAAGGTTAGCCCTTTTGGGCAAAAATACAATTACATTTGCACATAAACCGATTTTCAGGAAAACTCCATTGAACCGGTAAAATCACTCTCCCTCCTATATGAGAATAGCGGTCAACACCCGGTTTTTGTTGTCCAATAAATTGGAAGGATTGGGTGTTTTCACTCATGAGACCATGAGGCGGATCACCCAATGGAAATCCCATCATGAATTCTTATTCCTTTTCGATCGCCCCTATGACAGGAGCTTTATCTATTCAACGAATATCATTCCGAAGGTGGTATTTCCGCCCGCCAGGCATCCGGTTTTGTGGTACTGGTGGTTTGAATGGTCTTTACCAAGGGTTTTAAAAAAATTTAATCCCGACATTTTCCTTTCTCCCGATGGATATGTATCACTTAGGTCGGATGTACCCACAATTCCGGTTATCCATGACCTGGCTTTTGAGCACTATCCCTTTGCCATTCCCTGGCGCACCAGAAATTACTACAAATACTTTTTCCCCAAATTTGCGGGTCATGCAAAACAGATTGCAACCGTTTCTGAATATTCCAAGAATGACCTGGTATTGCAATACGGTATTGAACCGAAAAAAATTGATGTGGTCTACAACGGGGCTAATGAGGCATTTCAGCCACTAACTGCTCAGGAAAGCGAACAGGTGAGAAATCAATTAACAGGTGGATCAGAATATTTTGTTTATGTGGGGGCTTTGCACCAACGGAAGAACATCGTGAATTTGCTTAAGGCCTTTGACCATTTCCGAAACCAAAATGATAGTGCCCTGAAATTGGTTATCATCGGGCGAAAAGCTTGGGGAAACCAGGAAATGGAACAGGTTTTTGAAACCATGGATAACCAGGAGGAAGTGATATTCACCGGTGCGGTAAACCAGGACCAATTGGTTAAATATTTGGGAGCCGCAAGGGCTTTGACCTATTTATCGTTTTTTGAAGGTTTTGGCATTCCCCTGGTAGAGGCCATGTATTGTGATGTGCCCATCATTACCAGCGATTCGTCATCTTTACCGGAAGTGGCCGGGGATGCAGGTTTAATTTCTGATCCCCATGATGTGGAGGGCATTGCCGGTAGAATGAGTGAAATGGCCTTTAACGAGGATCTAAGGCAAAAACTCATTGAAAATGGCCGCAGACAAAGGCAAAAATTTTCCTGGGATAAGACCGCTCAAAAGTTATGGGATGTCATAGAGAAAACTGCAAATTCGTGAAAAGCATTAAAATCACAAAACATGGCAAGAATAGCAGTTTTCCCGGGAACCTTTGACCCCCTTACGCTTGGACATCATAACCTGGTCCGAAAAGCGCTAAAAGTCTTTGATACCCTTTACCTGGCAATCGGTGAAAATACCAATAAGCAGCACTTTTTTTCCATAGATGACCGGTTGGGCATATTGAAGACAACGTTTGAAAACGAATCAAACCTGGTGGTAACCCGTTTCTCGGGGTTGACCGTGGACTTTTGCAACCAGGTTAATGCAAAGTTTATTGTCAGGGGTGTTCGAAATGCTTCTGATTTTGAAACTGAAAAGGCCATCCTGGAAATGAACCAAAAATTGCAGCCTGATATTGAATCAGTATTGTTTACCACTGATCCGGCTTATACTTCTATCAGCTCAACGATTGTCCGGGAAATTATCCGTAATAATGGAGATTTGACCCCTTTCGTGCCTGAAAAAGCAAGGAATTATATAAAAGGCCTATAGGGTCTTAATTCACTTCGGAATCAATCCCCTTGTTATCCAGCTTTGCGCACATAGGCTCTAAGACTTCCCGTTGGCCTTTCTTGCAAGTGGCTTTCCCTTTGAAATGGGCGAGCAAAGTAATCTGTTCGGCCTGTTGAATATCAAGGTCACAAACTTCCTGGAGGGATTCAATAACGAAATCAAAACTGTTGTAGTCATCGTTGTAAAGGATAAGGCGGGATTCCAGACCGCTTTTATTGGTGGTTAGGGTCTTTTCCTTGGTTTCTTCCTCAGGCCTTTTGTTTAAAAAACAATTGCTCATCGTAAACCAAGCCTCTTTCATAAGCAATTTGACTTTATTAATTGCATTTCAAGTTAATAAGAATAAATCAAATGAAAAAAAGTTCCCCGAAAATTATCATTTCAGGTTAATTTGCAAGGGTAAACCTTTTGCTTGTTCAAATTTTAAAATTTATCGGTCAATGATTCCTATTTCACTGACGCTTAAAGGTTTGTATTCTTACCAGGCGGAACAGCATATAGATTTCAGGAAACTCACTGAAGCCCAATTATTCGGTATTTTTGGTAGTGTCGGTAGCGGAAAGTCAACCATACTGGAAGCGATCACCTTTGCCTTATATGGGGAAAGCGAAAGGTTGAACAGGGGTGACCAGAGGAATTACAACATGATGAACCTGAAATCTGACGAGCTGCTTATTGATTTTGTGTTCGAAACCGGCCAAAATGGGGATCAATACCGCTATGTGGTCCAGGGGAAACGAAATAGTAAACATTTCGAAAAGATCCACACCTTCGATCGTACAGCTTACCATTGGCAAAACGATCAGTGGGTTCCATTAGCAAGTAATAACGCAGAGGATATACTCGGGCTTAGCTACGAAAATTTCAAACGCACCATCATTATTCCACAGGGAAAATTCCAGGAATTTTTACAATTAAGTGAGACTGATCGCACCCGGATGCTCAAGGAGATTTTCAACCTGGAACGGTTTGAATTAGGGGATAAGGTAGCCCAGGTAGAAAAGCAAAATAACCGGGAAATTGATCGACTCCAGGGTGAACTGCAAGGGTTGGAAGCAATCACCGAAGAAGCAAGAAACGAAAAGGAAAAAGCCAGGCAAGGCAAGCAAAAGGAAAAGGAGAAGCTGGATAAGCATTACAAGCAAAAAAAACAGCGTTTTGATCAGTTAAAAGCTGTGAAAGAGCTAAATGACCAGTATCAATCGGCACAAACAAAGTGGCAGGCCCTTGCTGAACAAAAGCCTGAATTCGATCAGCGTCAGCAAAACCTTCAGCAATATGAAAAATGCCGGTACTATTTTAAAGACAAGATAGACCGGTCTAATGCACTGGATGAAACCATTGAAAAGCGTCAAGCCGAGCTTAAGGAATACAAGAAGCAAAAGGAAGACAAAGACAAGGAGCTTATTAAGCAGCAGGGCAAGCTTGATCAAATCAAAGCCACTTATCCGGAGCAAAAACACCTGGAAAATGCCATCACCGATCTGGAAACCCTTATCCAGATACGCCAATTCCAAGAGGAATTAGCCCAGAAACAGGGACATTTGGGGGAGGCGAAAAAAGCTCAGGATTCCGCTCAAAAAACATTGGAAACCTTCAAAGAAGCCAGGCAGGATTTACAAAAAAGCCTTGAAAACTTGCGAAAGCAAAAGTTAGATCAGGGAAAGCTTGGGGAGATCCGGAATTGGTTTACTCAAAAGCAAAACTACGAGATGAATATGCAGGGCTATGAGCAGGAAATCAGTAAAGCCAGGGAAGCCATTGACCAATTAAAAGACCAAAGAAAAAACCTTATAGCCCAAAACGGTTTGCAGCAACTAAATAGCCATTTCCCGGATTATACGGTAAAAGCCCTAAAACCCGAGCTTGATCAAATTAAAGGGCAGTACAACCAGTACTTAAAGGAAATGGAAGAGCAGTTGGTGCATTACCAGACGCGCCAAAAGCTGGAAAACTACGCCCGGGACTTAGAAGCCGGTCAGCCCTGCCCGGTTTGTGGATCCAAGGAACACCCGGATAAATTACAGCCAGGCGATGCGAGGGCTAAGATTGAATCACTACAGGATACTAAAAAACAATACCAGGAATGGATTGAAGCCATTAACAAAGGATTACAGGAGCTGGAGGGGCTGAAAAGCCAATACCAAAGTCTGAAAAAGCAATTGGAAGAGAGCCAGGAAAAATTAAAAGCAGTCCAAGAGCAACTGGAATCACACCGGAAAGCGTTTCGGTGGTCTGAATATCAAGAAATAACCGTTGAAAAAGTTGAAGAATGGTTAAATCAAGCCCAATCTCAACAAAAGGAGATTGAAAAGCTGGAGAAACAAATAGCCGAAAAGGACAAATCCATAGAACAGGAAAATAAAGCGTTGGAAAAAGCAGCGGAACAAACCAAAAACCTGGAGCAACAAGTCAACACCCTTGAAGAGCGGATCAATGCTTACAAGCAACAACTGCGGTCACTAAAATTTGAAGATTTCCGGGAAAGTCCTATTGAGGATTTGGAAAACCAGTTAAAAACGCTCCAAAATAAGCTGAAGCAATACCAGACCTTAGAGGAAACCATCGAAACCCTGCAAAAAGAAGCGGAGGCATTAAAGCAAAGTCTTAAACATAAGCAGGAACAACTGGAAGAAAAACGATCTGAGCGAAAAGAAATCGGTAAGGAATTACAGCATTTGCTTGATCAATCCTTATTTGAGGATATAGGGGAGGTGGTCAAAATCCTGGATAAGGATCTGGATGTGGATAAAGAAAAGGAAGCTATACAGGATTTTCAAAATCAATATGCGGAACAACAAGGCATTGTAAAAAACCTGGAAGCTCAATTGGCCACCCAGGAAACATTTCAGCCGGAGGAATTTGATCAGCTTCAAAAAGCTTTGGAGCAAGGGGAGAAACAAATCCAGGAATTTAACAATGCCATAGCGGTCTTAAACCAGCAGATTGAAGACATGGACCAAAAGCTGGTCAGGAAAAAAGAACTCAATGAAAAGTCACAGGAGCTTCAAACCCGCGCTGAGAATATCAAAACCCTGAAAAACCTATTTAAAGGCAGCGGTTTTGTCAAATATGTTTCTTCGGTTTTCTTAAAAGACCTCTGCCATGCTGCCAATGAACGATTTTACCGGTTAACCCGTCAGCAATTGCGGCTGGAAGTCACAGATAACAATAACTTTCAGGTCCGTGATTTTTTGAACAATGGCCGCTTAAGGAGTGTGAAAACCTTATCTGGAGGACAGACTTTCCAGGCTTCCCTTTCTTTGGCATTGGCATTGGCTGAAAATATTCAGAAACTTACCCGTTCATCTCAAAACTTTTTCTTTCTGGACGAAGGCTTTGGTTCCCAGGATCAGGAATCGCTTTCCATCGTGTTTGAAACCCTGAAATCCCTCCGAAAAGAAGACCGGATTGTAGGCGTCATTTCTCACGTAGAGGAATTGAAAGAGACCATTGATGTGGCCCTGAATGTGGAAAACGACCCGGAAAAAGGGAGTTGGGTAAAAGGTAGCTGGGAAGTTTGACTTAAAAGCCCTTTGGTAGGTTCCTGACGGACTCCCATCCTTTTTGTGGTTCAAAACGGGTTATCTCAATGCTTTCGAAGTAATTTTTTAAAACGGCTGTTTTTTCCTCCTTCATGGTAATCCTCCTAACTGGTTTGAGGCTTTGATTTCTCTAACAACGCTTTTAGTCGTTTTTCAATACCTTCGGAAGGCTTTTCCGCATCGGAGTCGATGATTTTCCCTTCGGGATTAATAAGAATAAACCTTGGGATACTGTAAATTAAGTATTCCTGAGCCAAATCGGATTTAAACCCTTCACTATCAGCAATTAATTGGTATCCCTTTAAATTTTTTGATTGTACCATCTTTCTCCATTTTTGCTTTCGCTTGGGTTTATCCAAAGAGATGCTCACAAATTTGACGTTCTGGTCTTTGAACTTATCATGTAGCTTTTTCAGGTGGGGGAGTTCTTTTAAACAGGGCCCACACCAAGTAGCCCAGGCATCGATGTAAACGTAATTACCCCTTAAATCCTTTAACCGGACAGTATCACCGGCTGTATCCGGATAAGCAAAACCCGGTGCCTTCTTGCCGGCTTGAATGGATTGCCAACCGTTTCTCAAAGTATCGATCCTGGCTTTAGTCCCTGAATCATACGGTAAGGTTTTGTAATAAGCCATTGCAGGCTTAAGCCCTTCCAATCCCTGAAACATCAATTTAGACTTAATGAATTGCCCCATTAATTGAGCCCGGACTTCTTCATTCGCTGTTTCTTCTTTGATCACTTTCTTGTAAACCACACTTTCAGAAGTATCCTTGAACTTTTTGTTTTCCTTTTTGAATGATTCCATTTTATTGTCCAAATAAGCTTCAATATTGTTTCGGTAATTGCGCACATTGAAAAGTTTGGGGTTATCAAGGGTCAGATTTTCCCGAAAACTGTAGTAACCCTCAGGCAAATTCACCGCATTGGTATCATTGAAATGTTGGTAATAATTGGGGTAATTGATCTTCATCCTGTGGAATTTAGCACCTATATTGGCTTCTTCATAGTCCTTAAAAATGGCTGATGGCTCATTGTTTTGTACAAAAGACTGAAAGTGGTCCTTATAGATGTTATGAATAGAATCAACGGTTTTCAAAAAGGATGATGGCTCCCTGCTATACAGATGCTTTACCCTCTTTTGCTCTGCTAAACCAAGCGAATCCTCAAGCAGTGTTTTACCAGCCAGGTAGTTGTTGACTTTCTCCCGGGTTCCTGAAAATTTCACGGTTTCATCAAACTTTTGGTAATCTGCGGATAAATATAGGCTGTCCCCAGGTTTAGCAAAACATTTTACTTCACTTTCATCATGCTTTATATCCAAATAAACCGGTTCTTCTATTGGATGAGCGGCTTGGAATTCATTGTTTTTGTTTAACTTTAAGGTGTTTCTTTTCCTACTTGGGGATGCCTTGTAGGTAACTTCTTTGCTTTTTGGGTTTTTTATTTCACCGGCTATTATGACCTGGTTCCGGTTTTGGTGGTCCTTTTTTTCATTTTCACCTTTTTGCTGGCATCCAAATAGCCCTATAGTAAAAATGAATAGGCTAAAAACACTTATAAAATTTGAATACATAAAAATACCTTTTAGATGGTTTCGCAAAATAAAAGTTTTTTGCTTAGAAAAGCCTACTGTCACTTTAATTCAATAACTGCTTCAGCCGGTTATCGATATTACCCGAAGGCCTTGGCGCATTGGCATCAACGATTTTCCCTTCCGGGTCGATTAAGATAAAACGCGGTATGGAATTAATCATATAATCATTGGCCAGTTTAGCATTGAATGCTTTTCCCTTGGCAAACAATTGATAACCTTTTAGATTTTTATTGTCAACCATTTGCTTCCACTTCTCCTTATCCTTGGCTTTATCCAAGGAAATACTGACAAACTTGATGTTTTTATCCTTAAATTTCTCATGAAGTTCCTTTAATTTGGGTATTTCCCTAATACAGGGCCCACACCAGGTAGCCCAGGCATCGATGTAGACATAACTACCCCTTAAGTCTTTCAAGGCCACAGTTTCCCCGCTTGTATCCGGATAGGCAAAGCCCGGCGCCGGTTTTCCTTTTTGGATGGCTTTCCAGGATTCCCGGATCTTGTTAATTTGAGCTTTGACCTTTTCCCGATAAGGGAGCTTCTCATAGTAAGCCAAGACATCTTTCATACCTGAATTAACACCCTTTCTTTGGATTTGCTTTAATAAAACCTCTCCTAATGTATGAGCTTTCAGGGTATCATTGGTAAAATGTTGTTCAACGATATCCTTAAAAACACTTACCCTTGAACTCCTCTTTTGACCAGGGTTGGCTTGCATTTTTTCCCTGGCTTTAATGTTTAGAAAGGTTTTAGCATAATCCTTGAAAGCAGGTATATTTAAAAATTTAGCATTTTTAAACTCAATATCCTTACGGTAATCGTAATAACCTTCTGGTAAGTTTGCTTTTTTACCCCGGTTTAAACGTTGGTAAATAAGCGGGTAGCTCCCCTTTAGCCGGTAAAATAAGAAATCATTGTTCGCTTTTTCGTATTGAAGGAAAGTAGAGGAGGGGCTTTTCTTCCCTGTTAAATTATCCCAAAAAGACGTTTCAAAATAATTATCAAGGAAACGCTTAAACGTAGTAGACATGCTATCTATTCCTTTCAAAAATGCTTGGGGGGATTTTTGGTAAAGTTTACGTTGTGCATTCTTGGACAATAATTGAAGAGAGTCCCTTAAGCGGGCTTTATCAGCAAGGTAGCCATTCTCTAAACTTCGATTGCCGCTAAAATTCAGCGAGGCGGGAAAATTTGTGGTATTAAAACTTAAATGGATACTATCACCGGGTTCGGCATAAAAATTAAAATCTTTCTTCTTATGAATGCCTCTTAAAAAGCTTGGTTCAGATAAGGTTAGCTGGGTTTTAAAACCATTATTACCATCCAGGTTGGCTGACTTAAAATCCTTGGGCAAACTTGCGGCTTTCTTTATTCGAACCCTTTTGGCCTGAGGATTTTGTACCTCACCAGTAATAATAACCTTATTCCCTCGCTTTTTCTGAATAGCAGATTTTTCCTTGGAAGTGCCCTGACAACCGGCAATAAATAAAAGCATTATGCCTAAGCGCATTAGGATATTTCCTTTTCTAAGTGCATTTTTAAGCAAGCCCATAATGAATAGTTTACCGATTTGAGAATTCGCACTTTGACCACCAAAGCTACATTTTTTCAATAACACATCCTAAAAAACCCCATCCTCTTTCCTGGCAGGCGACAAAAAATATTCCTAACAGGTTATTGGCCTGAAAAATATTCCTTCACCGGTTTTACCGGACTTAACATTTCCTTAAAATGCCTTTAATATCAGGGTTAAATGAGGCAGGTTCTTTTGCAGTGAGATTTTAAAAATGCAATAACACTTTAAACCAAAAAGCAAGAACAATGAGAAAATTAAATTTATTCCTTTTAGGACTTATGACAGTAGGACTCATTGCCTGTGACGGCAATAATGATGATGATGACAATGACGACAATGACGACAACGGAAACAACCAAACCAGTAACACGAAAAAGGTATCCAGTAACATTACCAGCGACAAAACCTGGTCAAGTGATAAAACCTACATTTTAGCAGACCGTGTTTCGGTTACCGATGGTGCAACATTGACCATTGAACCGGGAACCATTATCAAGGGACAGGCCGGTACCGGTGCTAATGCCACAGCCCTTGTCATTGCTAAAGACGGTAAAATCAATGCCAATGGTAAAGCCGACAAACCCATTATCTTTACCACTGTAGCAGATGAGATTGAACAAGGTCAAGTAAAAAGCCCGAACATGAGCCCTGGTCAAAACGGATTTTGGGGAGGTGTTGTGGTACTTGGTGATGCCCCGATTTCTGCCCGGTCTGAAACCATCCAATTCGAAGGCATTCCGGCAAGTGACAAGACAGGGCAATACGGTGGTTCAAACCCCGGTCACAATGCAGGAACCATTAAATACATTTCCATACGCCATGGAGGTGCCAACATTGGAGAAGGGAACGAAATCAATGGCCTTACCCTGGGAGGTGTAGGAAATCAAACCACTGTTGAGAACATTGAAATTGTGGCCAACCAAGATGATGGATTAGAATGCTTCGGGGGCACGGTCGATGTAAAAAATGTCCTGGTATGGAAACAAGCCGATGATGCTTACGACATGGACCAGGCTTATAAAGGAACGGTTGATAACTTCATCGCCATTAAGGGTCCTGAGTCAGATCATGGTCTCGAATTGGATGGTCCTGAAGGCTCTTCTAAAGGTATTTATACCCTGCAAAACGCCTCTATCAAAGGTTACAACGATGGCGGCAAAGGTGGTGGCGAATACGCCGATTTTAGGGATGATGCCGCTGCTGTTCTTAAAAATATCTATTTTTTCAATCACTCCCAATCTGCTGACTTAGAATTTGATACGGATGCCATCGCAGACAATTACCTCAATGGCAGTGGTAATGAGCGGATAGAATTTAATAACCTCAAATTTAACGTAAGCCATTTAAGTGATGGCAATACCACCATTGACGAAATTTTTGTGGATAAAGGAGACGATAATAACGATTGCTTTAGCCAGAAGAAGCCTGATGCTAAGGTTGTTTCCAGTGATCAACACGGCGCTAATGCAGGTGCTTTGAATTGGACCTGGGCTTCCAAGGCAGGTGAATTGAGTGACTTCTAAACCAAGTTCGGTTCTTCATTAAGTAATAAAAGGCCCGTAAGGAAATTCCCTTACGGGTTTCCTTATTTTATAAATGTAAAATTCAACGTAAAACAATATTTAACAAATCTTCGGTCATGAAAACTTTAAACATCTGGATTTTCCTTTTACCATTACTCCTTTCATTTACTCATGGGAATGCCCAAACCGGAAAAATTAGAGGGACAGTAGTGAAAAATACCAATGGCAAACCCGTAATTGGTGCAAATGTTCACGTGAGTGGGACCACCAAAGGTGACGCAACGGATCTGGATGGGCGTTTTGAAATAGCCATTAAGCCCGGTGTTTACGACCTTCGGCTTACTTATATCTCATTGAGGACTAAAAAAATCCGTGATGTCAAGGTGAAAAAGGGAAAAGTCAACTTCCTGGGAAAACTTTACATGGCCAAAGATTCAGGTACTTTAAGCGAAGTAGAGGTGACCGCTGAACGGGTTAAAAACAATGAAAAGGCCATGCTGAGCCTTAAAAAACAATCCACCAAGATGATTGACGCCATTTCAGCCGAAAAATTCAAAGAAACCGGTGATGGTGATGCAGCCGAAGCCATGAAACGTGTGACTGGTGTTTCTGTCCAGGACGATAAATACGTTTTCGTAAGGGGTTTAGGGGGTCGTTACACAAAGACTACGCTAAACGGCGTAAGCATTCCGGGGTTAGACCCCAATAAGAACTCCCTTCAAATGGATATTTTCCCGACCAATATCCTCTCTAACATGGTAGTTTCCAAAAATTTTACAGCCGATTTACCGGCAGATTTTACCGGTGGATTGGTTAACATTGAAACCAATGAATTTCCGGGTAAAAAGACCTTTAATGTGTCAGTTGGATTGGGCTATAATCCCGCAATGCACTTTAATTCAGACCATTTGACTTATGAAGGGGGCAAACTGGACTTCCTGGGTTTCGATGATGGAACCAGGGAAATTCCAACCAGCAGAAGTAAAAATATTCCGACTTATGTAGATGCAGTAAGGGATAAAGGAACAGGTAAATACCAATCCATCCTGAGGGATTTTAACCCTAATATGTCAGTTGAACGTAAATCCAGTATGATGGACGGGAGTTTTGGTTTTTCACTGGGAAACCAGACCGAAAAAGGAGATGTAAAAATTGGGTATAACCTTGCTCTCACCTACGAAAATTCAACACGCTACTACGACTCTGTTCAGTACAATTTTTATGGAAAACCTGAGGATCCCACTGAATATGGACTGGAAGCCCGTGAACTGCAAAATGGGGGATATGGAAAAAATAATGTACTGATAGGGGCTTTGGGGGGTTTAGGCCTAAAAACAGAAAATGCTAAATATAAATTAAACATCTTAAGGCTTCAGAACGGAGAGAAAAAGGCAGGACTTTATGATTACACCGGAGCGGACCAAGGAGCCAATTTTAAGGCCAAACAACATAATCTGGAATATACCCAGCGTTCCCTTACCAATATCTTATTAAGTGGTGAGCATTCTAATGCTGATGGTTCCTGGAAGTTAAACTGGAAAGCTTCCCCTACCTTTTCCAGCATTAAATCACCGGATATACGGTATTCCAGAATAAGAACCGATGGAAGTGGTTTTAGCGTTGGCAGTGAATCTGGTATTCCCAAGCGGATTTGGCGTTTTTTAGAAGAAGTAAACTATCAGGGACAGGTAAATCTCATTCATCAATACCAGTTTAATGACCGGGAAGCTGAACTTAACTTCGGAGGAAGTTACACCTATAAACAGAGAGATTATGAAATACAGGCTTTTGATATTGTTCCTCAGAAGGATGTGCAAATCACCCGGAATGACCCTCGCCAAATTATGAAAGAAGAAAACCTCTGGACTCCTGAAAACAAATTTGGGACGGTATACAAACCTAATTTCATTCCAAACAACTCAAACAAATACAAATCCAATGTAAATAAGCCCTCTGTTTACGTATCCAATGAAATGATGCCACTTAAAAGATTAAGTACCACGTTAGGTTTAAGGGTTGAAAAATATACGCAGCGCTATACCGGCATCGACCCTGTTACCAACAAGCAATTAAACAATAAAAAATTCCTGGACCACCTGGATTTATTCCCTTCCGTTAATTTAACCTACGAGTTAACCCCTGATCAAAATCTCAGAGCCTCTTATTCCAGGACAATTGCTCGTCCTTCTTTTAAAGAGGCTTCAAAGGCCACCATTTTTGATCCCATTACCGGAAAAACTTTTATTGGCGGATTTGTTAAAGATCAAACCCCGAGTGGCGAAGTCATATGGGACGGAGAACTGACCGCAACGCGGATTAACAACTTTGACCTACGTTGGGAATGGTTTCAAAAAGGGGAACAAATGATTTCTCTCACGGGCTTTTACAAATCCTTTGATAATCCCATTGAAATGGTTCAATTCCTGAAAGCGAAAAATAATATCCAACCCCGAAACGTGGGTGACGGTCAAATTATAGGATTGGAATTTGAAATCAGGCAAAACTTAGGCAGAATTTCCAATGCCTTAAGCAACTTTTCCTTTAACGGAAATTTTACCCTCAACAATTCTCAAATCAAAATTGGCCCCAACGAAATGTCATCCCGTATAGAAAACGCCAGAAAAGGGAAAGAGGTCGATGAAACGCGTGCTATGGCTGGTCAGGCGCCTTACATTATTAATGCCGGTATTGGCTATAAAGGAGATAAAAATGGAATTCAGGGTGGACTGTATTACAATGTTAAAGGCAAAACCCTCCATGTGGTAGGGGTGGGTTACCGACCCGATGTGTACACCGAACCTTTTCACAATCTTAAATTTAACATCGGGAAAACATTCGGAAAGAATGATCAATTGGAACTAAATGTGAAAGTTAGCAACCTCTTAAATGACGACCAGGCTAAGCTTTTTCAGGCCTATGAAGCAAAAGATCAATATTATAGCCGTAAATTTCCGCACCGGTCATTTAGTTTAAGTGTCGGTTATAATTTTTATTGATTAAGGGTTGATCAAAATAATCCGCTTAGGTGAAACCCTGTTATTAAAGGGTTCTTAAAACAAATTGAATGGTATAAAACTCCTTAAATGTTAAATTATGATAAATTCCCCTGTAAAAGAAAAGGTAAATCAAAGTTTGGGAACCATGGACAATAACGCTGTTAAAATATTGGTGGTTGATGATGAACCTGATATCGTGGAAATTCTCCAATACAACCTTGAGAAAGAAGGCTACACGGTTATAACTGCTTACAACGGGAAAGAAGCCATCAAAGAAGCCAGGGAACAAAGCCCCCATTTAATCATCCTTGACATTATGATGCCTGACATGGATGGTATTGAAACCTGCCAGGAAATTCGTAACATCCCTGATTTAAAACAAACCCTTATTGCTTTTTTAACAGCAAGAAATGAGGACTATTCCCAAATTGCGGGATTTGATGTCGGTGCTGATGATTACATCAAGAAGCCCATCAAGCCCAAAGTATTGACGAGCCGGGTAAAAGGCTTGCTTAGAAGGATCCTCTTCGAAGAAGAAAGCCAGGAAGTGCAAGCCGGTGATATCTTAATCAATAAGGATGAATACTTGGTTTACAAAGCCGGTGAAGAAATCACCCTACCGAGAAAAGAATTTGAAATCCTGTTATTACTGGCTAATAAACCGGGGCGGGTCTATAGTCGCGATGAAATCCTGGAAAATGTCTGGGATGATAATATCATTGTGGGTGACCGCACCATCGATGTACACGTAAGGAAATTAAGGGAAAAAATCGGGGACAATTACATCAAAACGGTTAAGGGCGTAGGTTATAAGCTTGAAAAATAAGAAAACCGGGAATCATTTATTATCCTTAATTTTGAATTCGGATAACAGGTTCCTCCGTAGATGAGAAACAATAACCCCCGAACATTACTTATTGGTTTATCCCTTCTTACAGGATTTCTTACCGTAGTAGTTTTTTCATGGTTTTTTTGGCTTACCAATTCCGGTTTGATCATTGGATATTCTTTGTTGGCCGGTTTAATCCTGGGTTTGATAACCTACCTTTTAAGTTATTTATTTTTCGGGAGTTATTTGAAAAGCCAAATGAAAACGGTATTTAAGAACCTCAATCGGGCCAGGGGGTTGTCCAAATCAGAACCAGAGAGCCTGTTAAACCACAATGTATTTTACCGCCTAAACCATGAGCTTATGAAATGGTCGGAGGAAACCAAGGAGCAAATCGAGGAGCTTAGAAAAGCCGAAAATTACCGGAGAGAATTTGTAGGCAATGTCTCCCACGAGTTGAAAACCCCTATCTTTAATATTCAGGGCTATGTGCATACGTTATTGGAAGGAGGAATTGATGATGCCGCTATAAATAAGAAATACCTTGAGAAGGCCGTTAAAAACATCGAAAGGTTATCCGCCATAGTAGAGGACCTGGAAGCCATTTCCCAACTGGAAACCGGAGAGTTGAAGCTTTCCTTTGAGCGTTTCGACCTTAAACGCCTATCCAATGATGTCATCGAGTCGCTTGAAATTACCGCCAACGAAAGGCATATTTCCCTTAACCTGGAACCTAAGCATCAAGGCTCGGTATTGGCTAAAGGGGATATAGGCCGCATCCGTCAGGTTTTAACCAACCTGTTAAGCAATTCCATTAAATATGGGAAAGAAGGTGGGCAAACAACCATACAAATAACTGAAGGAGAAGAAGATATACTTGTTACCATAAGCGATAATGGCATAGGCATTGATCCAAAACATTTGCCTCGCTTATTTGAGCGTTTTTACCGGGTAGACAAAAGCCGCTCGAGGGAACAAGGCGGGACCGGCCTGGGCTTATCAATTGTCAAGCACATCCTGGAAGCCCACGGAAAAAAGATTGACGTGCAAAGTGAACCGGGCGTTGGCACCACCTTCAGTTTTAAGCTGGATAAACCCTGAGCTTCATTAGGCACCAATACCTTTCTTTGTCAAACCCTTCTGTATTTGATATAGGAACCTGCGTGGGGAGGCTTTTCGCCGTTCTTCAGGTAATCAAAGTATTTTTCAAGGGCAAACTCCGTGGAGGAAAAGGCTAATTCATTCCAGGGTACGGTATTTTCGTCAAAAAATTCGACCTCCAAGCTTTCCTCACCAGGGTAAACCTCCTCCGGATTCAACAGCTTAGCCCGGAAATGAAGGTAAATCTGGTTGATATGAGTAATGCTGAAAACCGTGTGTAAAGTCTCTATATCCACCTTAGCATAAGCTTCTTCCCATGTTTCTCTCTCGGCCCCTTCTTCAACCGTTTCTCCGTTTTCCAGAAAGCCGGCAGGTACATTCCAAAAACCCACAAAAGGTTCGATTGCCCTTTTACAGAGCATTACTTGATTCTCATGGTATGGAACACAACCTACAACCATTTTGGGGTTTGAGTAATGGATCATTCCACAATGGGAACAATAATGGCGTTTAATAGGGTCGTTGCCGATCTGGCCTATGGTTAACGGATGTCCACAATGGGTGCAGTAGTTCATGGAATACTAACGCTTATTTTGGATTTTGGCAAAACAGTATGGAAGCCAATAGGCTAATAAGCCACCAGGTTCTTCAACTGATCTTCCAAACGATTTTTAGCCAGAAATTGTGCCTCAAGTTTTGGATTAAACGGTACGGGAGTGTCCAGAGAAGAAACCCTTGTTACAGGCCCATCCAGGTATTCAAAACAATGTTCACTCACATAGGACGCTATGGTTCCGCCAAAACTACCGGTTTCAACCGCTTCCTCGAGGATTAGTATTTTACCGGTTTTTGCCAGGCTATTTACAACACTTTTCCTATCCCAGGGTACCAAAGTCCTTAAGTCTATTACTTCGCCTGAAATAGCCGGATTGTTATCTAACGTCTCAAGAGCCCAATGTACTCCGGCACCATAGGTGACAATGGTAACCTCATCGCCTTCTCTCACTTTTCTTGCTTTTCCGATTTCTAAGGTGTAATAATCCTGGTAAACTTCCTCTGCTTGTCCCCTGTATAAGGTTTTATGCTCGAAATAAATAACCGGATTAGGATCTTCTATAGAGGCATTTAATAACCCTTTGGCATCGGTAGGCGTTGCGGGGTACACTACTTTTAAACCAGGCGTATGCGTAAACCATCCTTCAGTCGATTGCGAATGAAATGGACCAGCACCGGCTCCGGCTCCCGTTGGCATCCTGATCACCACATCAGCATTCTGACCCCAACGGTAATGGATCTTAGCCAGGTTATTTACGATCTGATTGAACCCCATGGATACAAAATCCGCAAATTGCATTTCTATTACCGACTTAAATCGCTTAGCGGATAACCCCAGGCCTGCCCCGATAATGGCAGATTCACACAATGGAGTATTCCGTACCCGGTCTTTGCCAAATTGATCTACAAAGCCTTCTGTCACCTTGAACACTCCACCATATTCCGCCACGTCCTGCCCCATGATAACCAATTCAGGGTATTGCTCCATACTTTGCCATAACCCTTCTGAAATAGCGCCAATAAACCTTAATTCCTGCTTTTTAGCAGAGCCCGGTTTACACAAGAAATCATGGGTATCGGTTATTTCACCATTATTAACGGTTTGGGGTTCAAACGGACAATACACATCCTTCAACTCCTGGTCAATATTGGGACTGACGTCCGGCGCATTAAAAGATGCTTTAAGCGCTTCATTAATACGGGTTGAAAAATCATCCCGATAAGCTTGCTCCTGGTCGTCTGTTAATACCCCTTCCTTTTTCAAAAATTCCCCAAAGTTATCAATGGGATCCCGTTTACCCCACTTATCGAATAATGCCTGGGGAACGTATTTGGTCCCTGATGCTTCTTCATGGCCCCGCATCCGGAAAGTCATGCACTCGACTAAGACCGGTTCATGGTTTTGGCGCATTTCTTCCGCCAATCCGGAAATGGTTTGATAAACCTCCAGGACATTATTACCGTCAATTTTAAACCCTCTCATGCCATACCCTTTGGCATGATCTACAATGCTGGAGCCATGATATTGTTCATCCACCGGCGTGGAAAGGCCATAGCCATTATTCTCCACCAGAAATATAACGGGTAGCTGCCATACTGAAGCCACATTCAAAGCCTCATGGAAATCTCCTTCACTGGCGCCACCTTCCCCCGTAAAAGCCAAAGTGACTTGGGGTTCCCGGTTAATTTTGTTGGCCAACCCAATACCCGTTGCCACACCCAATTGTGGTCCCAAATGGGAAATCATGCCTATTATGTGGTGTTCATTGGTGCCAAAGTGAAAAGACCGATCCCGCCCCTTCGTAAAGCCACCCGGTTTGCCTTCAAATTGTTCAAAAAGTTGTTCAAGGGAAATATTCCGGTTTACAAAAACCCCTAAATTTCTGATCAATGGAAGGATATATTCCTCCTCATACAAGGATTGCGTAGCACCTACGGCCACCGCTTCCTGCCCAATACCGGAGAACCATTTACTAATCTTCCCCTTCCTAAGCTGAACCAGCATTTTTTCCTCAATCATCCGGGGCAGTAGCATGCCCGTATATAAATTACGAAGCCTTTCGGTGGTAACCTCGCCTATGGCAAATTCCATGTTAATCCAAAGCTTTTAAGCGGTACAAAAGTACCATAAGTTCATAAGGTGAAAGGGGTTTTCCCTTTTGGCTTTATAAAAAACAACCATTAGGGAATTATTTTTTCATGACCCGTTTCCGGATTTTTTGATCCCCCTCTTTAATTTCCAGGTAGTGTGGCCCCTCGTGTAAAAAATCAGTTTGAAACCTGAACCGGGCACCGTTTTCTTTGAACTTTTCCGCTAAAACTTTTCCGGTTATATCTTTTAACCGCAGGGTGGCATTTTTTAAGGGGGAATTGAAAGTGACAAATAAGGTTTCTTGAACCGGCAAAGGATAAACACTATATTCTTTGGCCTTAAGGGGCTTTTCGGTACCCGGCGGATGGCCAACCTGATAGCACCGCGAAATATCGGTGCATTTACCACTTACTTTTACCGCATAATAACCATTGCAATCCGGGACATACATCCTTTCATTGGCACCTGAAACAGGCTCAAAACCTTTTTTACAGCGTCCCCATTGGTATTCAGCATCTTCCATTTCAGCCATTAACGTATCCCCTTTCTGAATCATGGAATCATTGACTTTTTCAATGGTCAGGTGGTAGGTGATAATACTGTCACAGTACCAATTTTCCCGGGCTTTAACAGGGATAGTATCCTTGTACGTCCCGGTTTTATTATAGGTCTCATCGCCACTTGGTACTGTAAATGCATTACAAGCGGTAACGGAATCGGTTGAACGGATGGTCTTGTTACAAAAACCAACCCTGAACAACCAACCATCATTTTTCCGGTAGCTTGAATGCTTTTTTAGGCCTGATGAAACGGCATTACCTGCAACTATGAAATTTTTCTCACTCAAAAAGGCAATGTTTGAAACGCCATTACTCATACTATTTTTAAAATACCGTTCCCAAACGATTTTTCCCTTATTGTTAACCTCAGTCACCCAACCATGAGATATTTGCTCTCTTAGGGCCTTATCAAAAGATTTTGGGATACCCTTTCCACCGAGAACAAACCCATTGCCTGAATTTAACGTGAGGGATTGGAAGGAACTTTCCCTGTTTGGGCTATAGGCCTTTTCCCATAGCACTTTACCCTTTTGATCAAGCTTAACAGCCCAGCCTGAGGAATTATGATTCCCCGAAGTGGTAAACCCGGCAGTAATCAACTGATTATCCTTGGTTTCCTTAATTACGTTGAGCTGATCTGTTTGACTCCCTCCAAGGGTTTTAGTCCAACTCACCGAGCCTGTAGAGTCCAATTTAACAACCCATCCATCTGATTTCCCTTTAAGGTTTTTAGCATCCAGGGAATCGGAATGGGTGTGACCGGCAAAGACATATCCACCGTCTTTTGTTTGAATCACAGATTTAACGACATCAGCCTGTGGACCCCCATAATTGGATTCCCATTCAATATGTCCTGAAGAATCAAGTTTTAAGAGCCACCCATCGCTTTTGCCATAATTGCCGGAAACATCCTGCTTACCCAGGAAGGACCAACCCGCAACAATATATCCACCATCCCTGGTCGGAAAAACGGAATGTGCACCCTCATTTTCCGGACTCCCATAGTTTCGTTCCCATTGAATCTCGCCGGTCTCATTCAATTTAACCACCCAGATATCCGAAAGCCCGCTATTATTCGTAACTTCCCCTTCCCCTGAGGTGGTTTGCCCGGCCATAATTAAACCATTTTTGGTCATTTGAACGGATTGGCAAACGTCAATCCCGGATCCCCCGTAAGTCCGCTCCCAATCAATCTCACCATCAATCGATTCAGCCCTTATCAACCAAAAGTCCTTATTTTTATTAGTAGAATCTGCACTTTCAGGGGATTCCTTAAAGCCTGCCGCCAGTAAATTTCCATCTGAAAGGGTTTCTACAGCCTTTATTTTAGCATTGCCCTGGTTAGGCAGCGAATTTTGCCATAAAACCTTCTGGCCCCACAATCCCAAAGGAAAACAAACCAAAAGCCCCAAAAAATAAAAGAATGGGCTGCTATTAATCATTTTAGCCGGCAAACCTTTTACCATTGCTCCCATAATGCAAGGAACCAAATATAAAAAAGCCAAAGGTGAATTAAGTGGTATTCTTATTCGCACCTAAACACCGGAATTAGACCTCCATTGCGGGAATCCTGTCAAGCGCATTATTCAATCGCTCCAAAGCTTCTTCACGGCCCAGCAAGCTAACCACCTCAAACAAAGCGGGACCATAGCTCATACCGGTTATCATAACCCGAAACAATTGCATGAATTTGCCAGGCTTTTCCCCGAATTCCTCGGCCAATGATTTGAAAACCGTTTCAACGGAGTCTGCTGAAAAGTCTTCCAGTTCCTGGAATTTATCCCTTAACTTACTGAAAAAATCCGGTGCTTGTTCATCCCATTTCTTTCGGATGACTTTTTGGTCGTAATTAGCCGGTTTTTGAAAAAAATAATGACCAAGCTCCCAGAATTCAGTAATAAAGGAAGCTTTTTCTTTGATCAGGTTACAAACCCGGGCTACATAATCTTTATCTGCCTGGATTCCCTGCGCTTCCAATTGTTTAATGAAATATTCAGCCAATTCCTCCCCGGATTTTTCCCTTAAGTAATGTTGATTATACCACCTTGCTTTATCGGGATCAAATTTAGCACCGGCTTTTCCTACCCTTTCCACTTCAAATTTGTGGATAAGCTCATCCATGCTGAATATCTCCCTGTTGTCATGGGGGCTCCACCCTAACATGGCCAGGATATTGATAAATGCCTCCGGGAAATAACCTTGCTCGCGGTAACCATCAACGATTTCCCCATCTTTTTCCCACCGTAGAGGAGCAACGGGAAATCCCCCTTTTTCTCCGTCCCGTTTGCTAAGTTTACCGGTGCCATCCGGTTTCATTATCAATGGCAAATGGGCGAACTCTGGTATTTCATCACCCCAACCGAGGAATTTGTAAAGAAGGACATGTAATGGGGCTGAGGGTAACCATTCCTCTCCACGAATGACATGACTAATCCGCATCAAATGGTCATCTACCACATTCGCCATGTGATAGGTCGGCATACCATCCGCTTTCATGAGTACTTTATCATCGATTTGCTCACTTTGCACATTTACCCAACCCCGCACTTTGTCATAAAGCTTAATTTCCTCCTTACGGGGGACTTTAAGCCGAACCACATAAGGATCTCCTCTTTCCATCCTTTCTTTTACCTCATCCTGAGGCAAAGCAAGGGAGTTTTTCATGTATTCCCGGGTAATATGGTCATATTTGGGAGAAGCTTTGCCCGCTTTCTTCATGCGTTCCCGCATTTCCTCAAGTTCCTCTGAGGTATCAAAAGCGTAATAAGCCTTATCTTCGTTCACCAGTTGTTTTGTATATTCCTGGTAAGTCTCCTGCCTTTCCGACTGCCGATAGGGTCCGTAAGGGCCGTCTTTATCAGGCCCTTCGTCATAGGTTATACCGGCCCAGTTCAATGATTCGATGATATAATCTTCAGCCCCTTCTACGTAGCGGGACTGATCCGTATCTTCTATCCTTAAAATGAATTTTCCCTGGTTTTGACGGGAAAAAAGGTAATTATACAAAGCCGTTCTAACCCCACCTATATGCAGGTAACCCGTAGGACTTGGTGCAAACCTGACACGCACTTGTTCTTTCATGATTGTCAACCCATTTTAGCGGTGCAAATTTAGGAGAATTTTCCGGGGTGGCGGAACTTAGTACAACCCAGATTAATCAACTTCCTAACCAAAATAACTAACCTCCTTGTCAGGAACATGTAGCCGGAGGTTTAGCAGCCAATGGACTGTGAACAATTCCTTTAACCGTTATCAAAATTACGATTCCGGACCTTAAGCAACCCGATAATACCTTTGTAATCCATGCATTGTTCAAGCATCCACCCAACCGGCTAAAGCAAAGGCGATGAAATGAATAGCATGTTGATCACGCAATTTTTAAATGGTTTTGTTGTTCATAATTGGCCGGCTTATGGCAAATAATCGCAATGGAAAAAAATTGAAACAGGCGTATAATGAATACATTTTGATCCGTTTTTTGGCCGGATTGGACTTTGATCCACCCTAAGTTCCCTGAGGGACATATTCATAGGTATCCGGCCAAGAACTCAAACCATAACAGTAGTGATTTTATAAGTATTGCCCAGGCCCCTAATTCGATAAAAAAAATTAGCCTTTAAGAATTCCGTAGTACCCTACTGCCCTGATTTTCTGGGCTACAGACGGAAAGTGGGGGTAATTACATAGATCATTGACGAAAACGGATAACTTCCTAAAACCTCTTAAAACTCATTTAGTGATCACAAACTTTTTGGTTTTTATTATTTTCTTACCCTTGAACATGTTAATAAAATAGGTTCCCGGTTTTACCTGACTGGTATTGATTTGAAACTGACCCTTGTTTTTATAGACT
>CAZJWK010000013.1:0-41761 GCA_964549595.1 uncultured Sphingobacteriales bacterium
GGGTCAAAAAATGAAATCACAGGGTGCGTTTTTTTTGGTCCTTTTCTTTTGAGCAGTGAAAAGAAAAAGACATTGAAAACAGGAATCAAAAGGAATTTTTAGAAAGCGTTCCTATTATAGATGAACAGGGCAGATTCAGAGCCTTTGAATACTGATAGGGGGCATATCCGTTTACAAGCAGGTCAGGAGCTCTGAAATTTAACTATTATTTAAAATACCTAAAAACCAAAAATGCTCCAAAGTAAGCTTTTGGCCTAACCCATCAAACCCATTTTTGGCCGAATCGTTTTACCTTTGCATGGGCTAAAAATTGTAAATGGGTTTATGACAAAGATTCTGGGTCTCGAAACTTCCTGTGACGAAACAAGCGCAGCGATTAATTCCGAACAAAACCTCATTAGCCACATCACTGCTACCCAAACAGCCCATGAAAATTACGGAGGCGTAGTTCCGGAATTGGCATCACGGGCCCACCAAAAAAACATTGTGCCGGTTGTGGATGAAACTTTTGTTGGAGCATCTATCCAAAAAACAACGCTGGATGCAGTGGCTTACACCCAGGGGCCGGGTTTAATAGGCGCTTTATTGGTAGGCAATGCTTTTGCCAAAGGGTTTAGTTTGGCTTATGACATTCCGATCATCGAAGTCAATCACCTTCATGCCCATCACCTTTCTCATTTTATTGACCCCCCAAAGCCAGAATTTCCCTTCTTAAACTTATTGGTTTCCGGAGGCCATACTCAAGTCGTTTTGGTAAAAGATTACCTAACTTATGAGGTCCTCGGCCAAACCATCGATGATGCAGCCGGTGAAGCATTGGATAAGGCTGGTAAAATCCTTGGTTTGCCTTACCCGGCAGGACCGTTTATCGACAAATATGCTCTTAACGGAGACCCGGATGCCTATCATTTCCCAATCCCCGGTATTAAAAACTACGATTTTAGCTTTAGCGGTTTAAAGACTTCCCTTTTATACTTTGTCAGAGACCATTTAAAATCCAATGATCATTTTATCCAGGACAATATTGAAAATATTTGCGCGGCCTATCAAAGCAGCATTATCACGTTTCTCATGCAAAAGTTAGAAAAAGCAGCCCATGAAAAAGGCATTAAAAAAGTGGGTATTTCCGGAGGAGTAGCGGCCAATCAAGCACTCCGAAGTGAGCTTGAAACCATGGCCGGTAAAAATGGATGGGAAGTTTACATTCCCGATCAGGCCTACTGCATGGACAATGCGGCCATGATCAATCAGGTGGCTTTCAGGAAATACGAAAAAGGCCTTTTCGGAAACCTGGAAAGTGTCCCTTTTGCCCGTTAAGTACGGAAAAATCCTCGCATAAGAAATCAGCACCGGAAAAAGCAAAAAAGGTTTATTTTTCATAGATAATTGGCAATTTTGAAGCCTAAAAGAAAGGACCGGATTAAGGTATCATGAGCGAGAATAGCGAAGACCAATATTACCCTGATGAAGAGCAAGGTCAAGAAAACAATGGTGCCCAGGACCAAAGCGGAGAGGCCATCCATGATATAACGCCCATATCCGGTATGTATGAGGAATACTTCCTGGACTATGCCTCATACGTGATATTGGAAAGAGCGGTACCTTCTCTGAAAGATGGGCTTAAGCCCGTCCAGAGAAGAATCTTACATGCCATGCGCCAGATGCATGATGGGCGTTTTCACAAGGTCGCTAACATCATTGGAGAGGCTATGAAATATCACCCGCACGGCGATGCGGCCATAGCCGATGCCCTTGTCAACCTGGGTCAGAAGGGATTGTTGATTGATACCCAAGGAAACTGGGGTGATGTCCGAACAGGTGATAGCGCTGCTGCGCCACGTTACATAGAAGCGAGGCTTTCCCAATTTGCCATAGAAGTGGCTTTCAATCCCAAAACCACGGAATGGCAATTATCCTATGATGGCCGGAATAGTGAGCCGGTTAACCTGCCCATGAAATTCCCTTTAATTCTGGCCCAGGGCATTGAAGGCATTGCTGTGGGTTTAGCCACCAAAATTATGCCCCACAACTTTTGTGAGCTCATTCGGGCCTCAATAGATCACCTCAAGGGCAAGGATTTTGAGCTATACCCCGATTTCCCGACCGGTGGATTAATGGATGTTACTCATTACAATGATGGTCAAAAAGGGGGCCGCCTCAGGTTAAGGGCCAGGATAGAGGAACATGACCGAAAAACATTGGCCATAAAAGACATCCCTTACACCACTACGACCGACAGCCTTATTGAATCCATCATAAAAGCCAATGACCAGGGAAAAATTAAAGTCAAAAAGGTGGTGGATAACACGGCTGCCAACATTGAGATCCTGGTTTACCTTCCAAAGGGAGCAGATCCTGATGTGACCATTGATGCCCTATACGCATTTACGGATTGCGAAATCTCCATTGCCCCTAACGCTTGTGTGATTGTAGGGGAAAAGCCAACATTTCTTTCCGTTACCGAGCTGCTTAAGCGATCCACCCAAAACACGGTTGCTCTATTAGACCAGGAACTTCGGATTAAATTGGGCGAGCTTCAGGAACAATGGCATTTTTCCTCCCTGGAAAAGCTTTTCATTGAAGAACGGATCTACCGCCAAATCGAAGAATGCGAAACGTGGGAAGCCGTCCTGGAAACCATTGATAAAGGACTGGAGCCTTTTAAGGATCAACTTGTACGCGAGGTAACCCAAGCGGACATTGTCCGGTTAACCGAGATCAAGATCAAACGCATATCCAAATACGACTCCTTTAAAGCAGATGAGCAAATCCGAAAACTGGAGGAACAAATAGAAACCACCAAATACAACATTGAACACCTTACGGATTATGCCATTCGCTATTTTCAGAATCTTCTGGACCAATACGGGAAAGGCAGGGAACGCCTGACAGAAATCCGTTCTTTTGAATCCATTGACGTAAGAGAAGTGGCTGCGGCTAACCAAAAGCTTTACGTGAACCGGAAGGAGGGTTTTGTCGGTACCGGACTGAAAAAGGACGAATACATCGGAGAATGTTCCGAAGTGGATGACCTGATCGTCTTCCTGCAAAATGGGCAATACCTCGTAACAAAGGTAGCGGATAAAGCTTATGTCGGAAAGGATATTATTCATGTGGGCATTTGGAAGAAAGGGGATGAACGAACGGTTTACAATGCCATGTACGTAGATGGAAAAAGTGCCGTCACGCGAGCTAAGCGCTTCCAGGTAAATTCTGTCACCAGAGACCGCACTTATGACTTGACCCAGGGCAGTGAAAAATCAAGGGTCCTATACTTTTCAGCCAACCCCAACGGAGAAACGGAAAAGGTCACGGTGTACCTTACCCCGAATTCCAAAGCCCGTAAAAAAGTGCAGAAATTTGATTTCGGAGAGATTGACATTAAGAGTCGTAATGCACAGGGCAATATCGTAACCAAATACACTGTCAAGAAAGTGGAATTTAAGGAGAAAGGAGCCACTACACTGGGGGGCTTCGGCATTTGGTACGATCCTGAAACCGGTCGCCTGAACCGGGATGAACGTGGTCATTACCTGGGGAAATTCGAATCGGATGACCAAATCCTGGTCTTCTACCGCGAAGGCACTTATGAACTCACCTCCTACGAACTAACCAACCGTTACGAACCCGATCGCGTAGTACACATCGAAAAATATGATCCCAACCGGGTTATCACTGCCATTTACTATGACGGAACCCAGCAATGCCATTACGTCAAACGTTTTCAACTTGAGACAAGGATGCAAGACAAGGAATTCCTTTTTATCAGTGAACATAAGCATTCCAGGCTGGTCAAAATTAGTACCCAAACACATCCCCGTATCCGGTTAATCACCAAGGTCCGCAAGCAGAAACAAACCCATGAGCTCGATCTAACCGAATACGTAGACATTAGAGGTTGGAAAGCGGTTGGGAATAAACTTTGTGGTAAGGGTCTACATCAAGTTACTTTTCATCAACCCGAACCAGAAAAGGAAGTGGAAGATCAGGAACATGAAAGCCAAAGCGAATCAGGAAGTCCCGAAGCCAACCAAAATTCCACCGGTGATGATTCAACCAATCCCGATAATAACCAGATGAGCTTATTTTAAGCACAAAATCAAACCTCCTGCCCTTTTATTAGATAAGTTGCTATATCTCTGCGTTTTAGCTCATATAAGCGCGTAAAAAGCCAACGTCCCATTTTAAGTTTCTAACCCCTTTATTTTTGCAATGAAAATGAGCTTTTTTCCCTTCTCACTTGAATCCTATCTACCAGCATTACAGTACATCCCACAAACGCGTTGGAAATTTATCTAAATCTTCATCTAAGAGGAAACCCGATGAGTATAGATTTTTTGGGGAAAAGGGACTTTGCCTCCTATTCCCAGCTTACAATGTTCATTTCCAGCTCCGGCTTTACTCAAAAGGATTCGCGTATCGTGGATCTTTGACAAAGCTTTCATCCGTAAAAGTCTTAAGAAAATTGACCAGGTCCTGCTTCTGCTGTTCGGTCAATTTCACCCCTCCCCTTTTGTAGTAGCCTTCCCGGCTACTCGGCAGGTGTTTTTGGATGTTTTCATTCACATTAGGGGCCGGTTTTAAACTATCGCTGTAAAAATCAATAACCGCCCTTAAGGTTTTAAACCTCCCATCGTGCATGTAAGGGGCCGTCAATTCCACATTCCTTAGGGTAGGCGTTTTAAATTTCCCATTATCCGTTCTGTCGCCGGTTACTGATCCGAGTCCTTTGTCCGGGAAATTATACTGGCCGGGTCCTAAAGAGTCGAGCCCATTGTTGTGAAACAAGTTATCGGTAAGCAGCCTGTTTTGTCTGGGAAGGCCGTGACAATGAAAACAATCTCCCAAACTTTCCGCTTCATAAATATTAAACCCACGCCTTTCAGAGGCTGTAAAAGACGCCTCCCCTCTAAACACCTTATCAATCTTTGCATCAAATGATATCAAGGTTCGTTCAAATTGGGCAATGGCTTTGGTTACCAAATGGCGGGTGATTGCTTTATCCCCAAAAGCCTTTTTAAACAGGCCTGGGTAGAAATCACTTCTTTTAAGCTTTTTTATGGCATTGGGCCAGCTTTCATGCATTTCAACGGGATTTGTTACCGGTTCCAATGCCTGTTCCTCCAATGAAGAAGCACTGCCATCCCAATTAAACTTTTCCGACCATCCCAGGTTAACCAATGCCATAGCATTTCTGAAACCCTTATGGCCTACAATACCCGTGTTAAAACGGACCTGGCTGGCAAAAGCATTTTCCTGTTGGTGACAAGAAGCACATGCCATTGAACTATCCCCGGAAAGGATCGGGTCATAAAAAAGCTTCCTGCCCAGTTTTACTCCCTCCTCTGTCAAAGGATTTTCATCCGGGATAGGCATTTTACGTATATTGGACGGTGTATTCAACTTGTAAGGTGTAGTATTCGGCCCATTTCCGGATTCTTCGTCCTTATCTAAAGAATCCCGGCCACGGATCTGTTCAGCCACCGTAGGATCCTTTTCACATCCTATAGCCCCGGTTAGCAGGAAAAATGCCAGTAAAAAGTGCAGTCCTTTCAAACGCATGAAGAAAATTAGTATTTAGGCCCCATTTTATTCCACCTTAATGCCTTTAACGGAATACACATTATGGCCGTTGGCTTCCAGAATATCCTGTCTACTTGGATTACCCATTATCCTTTCACTTTTAAGTTCTGAAAAATCATACGCATGGGGATCCTGGTACCATTGATTCAGGTCCATAACAATATTAACCTTTCTGTCGGCATCATCTACTTTGAAGGATTGTTCCAATGCGACAAGGACTGAATGATCTTCCCCGTTTGTAGGGCCTGTGTGGGTTGTGAAAACATCCGTGTTACCAGCGCTGTCATAATTTCCGTTCATCCGCATATAGTGATAACCACCATCCGGCCAGCCCATGTTGTTAAACACTTGTTTAGGCGGCAAGGCATTCGTTTTATTAGACGCTGAGTCCAATCCATGTATGAACGTCACTTTCTCATAAGTGCCATGGGGAATATTATTCAGAGTCAACGTCATCGTACCCTTATCGCCGGCCTTACGATAATGGGCAGTATCCCGCTCAACGTATTCTCCATCTTTCTTGTGAAACCGAAAACGGGTAACAATGTATTCCAATTTACTGACTCCATAGTGATTTCCGGCTTTGTTGGTGTAGAGCATGGTATCCAGCAAAAGCGGAGATTGGCTTCCTACTTCATGGTTAAACGCAAGTTTTATCGTACCGGTTTTCGTATCCTCACCATTAGGATCGCCTGTGTTGTCATCCTCGCAAGCAATGAGCATAAAAACTGCTACTACAAACCATAGGTTTAATCGCTTAAAATTCAGCATAGACATCTTTATAGTAAATTTTCATCCTTTCAGCTTAAAGCAATGCTTTAAGCCTTATAAAAGTCAAGGATAAGAACGTGCAATAAATCACGAAATTATCACCTGGCCAATCCTTTTAAAAAGAAAACCGTAAATTTGTCTTTTAAATTACAAATCATGAACAGAAGACCACGCAGGAACCGCAAAAATAAAGCGGTAAGGGGGCATCAGCGGGAAAATTACCTCCATCTGGACCAATTGGTTTACCCGCTTTTTGTGATGGCGGGGACAGATAATCGAGAGGCCATTCCCTCAATGCCTGGCGTATATCGGCATACCACTGACTACCTGCTCAAAGAGGTTGAAGAATCCCTGGAATTAGGCTTGCAAAGTTTCATCCTGTTTCCTGCTGTGGAAGAAAGCAAAAAAGATCCAAAAGCTTCTTATAGCCATGACCCCGATAATTTTTATCTAAAAGCCATTCATGAGGTGAAGCAAAAATTTCCCGAAGCTTGTATCATCACAGATGTAGCGATGGACCCCTACAGCTCAGACGGCCATGATGGTTTGGTTAAAAACGGGAAAATTCTAAACGATGAAACTTTGCCCATTCTGAGTAAAATGACTTTAGCGCAGGCGGATGCCGGAGCCGACATTATAGGTCCATCCGATATGATGGACGGTCGGGTAAGCTACATACGGGAAGCACTTGATAGTCATAGCCACACTGAAGTTTCCATTCTGGCATACACGGCCAAATATGCCACCGCTTTTTACGGACCTTTCCGGGATGCCTTGGACTCTGCACCAAAAGGCGGTGATAAAAAAAGTTACCAAATGGACCCCGCCAATCAGAGAGAAGCCTTAATTGAAGCCGATTTGGATTTTGAGGAAGGGGCTGATTACCTGATGGTGAAACCTGCTTTACATTACCTGGATGTCATTCAGCAACTGAACCAAAACTTTGACATTCCCATAGCGGCTTACCATGTTTCCGGGGAATATGCGATGTTAAAAGCCGCCAGTCAAAATGGTTGGTTGGATTACCATACCACCATGCCGGAAACCCTGTTAAGCATTACCAGAGCGGGTGCAAGGGTGATCATCACCTATGCAGCCAGAGAATATGCCGAATGGCTCCAAAATAATTCCTGATTTCATGAATTTCAAGCATACCTTAAACTACTTCAAGAATTTTTTAAAAGACAAAAAGGTGGCCTCCATCACCCCTTGCTCTGAATACACGATACGGAGGCTATGCAATAAAATTGATTACGGAAAAGATTTGGTCATTGTGGAATATGGGCCCGGCTCAGGAGGTTTTACTCAATACATGTTGGACCAAATGACCCCTCATTCCCGCTTAATTACCATTGAAATCAATGATGATTTCGTGCAAAACCTCAAAGCAATGCAGGCCAAGGATCCACGATTAAAAGTATATAAAGACGGCGCTGAAAACCTGGCCCAAATTCTGGAAAGCGAAGGGTTATCTCAATTTAGCCATGTCCTTTCCGGTATTCCTTTTTCCCTTATTTCGCAAGAAGACAAGGAACAAATCCTGGAACATACATACCAATTTCTCGAGCATGGCGGAAAATTTCTCCTTTACCAAACATCCTACAAAATGGTTAACCCTTTGAGGCATTATTTTGAGACAATCAATAAGGATTTTGAATCCCGTAATATCCCGCCCATGTACCTTATGGAAGCCATAAAGCAGTAAAAACCACCAGATCCACAGTTTACCGGCTTTGAAAAAGGCCTTAAAAGATTTAAATCCTTACGCAATCCAAACCTTTTTTTATCAATCCAAATTTTTAAAAATCCTTCCCACTTCTTACTTACTAAAGTACCTTTGCAGTAACTTGAGCAAAGTTTTTTGCCGGAATTTAAACCTATAGTATTTCATGAAACTCGAACAGGAAATCCAGAATAATACTATAAATGCTTTCAAGGAATTATACGATGCTGACATTGGACCTTCTGAAGTCCAGGTAGAATCCACCAGGAAAGAGTTTGAAGGGGACCGGACAGTTATTGTCTTCCCATTGCTGAAATATAGCCGTAAAAAACCTGAAGAAACGGGGAAAGCGGTTGGTGAGTATTTGGTCAAAAACCTTGACTTCATTGAGTCTTATGAAGTGATCAAAGGGTTTGTAAACCTTACCATTCACAAAAATTTTTGGCAACATTTTCTGGATGCAGCCAATAAGGAGGCAGCAGTACGTATTGCTCAACATGAGGAGCCCCAAACCATCATGGTGGAATACTCCTCTCCAAACACCAATAAACCGCAACATTTGGGGCACATCAGGAATAATTTATTGGGGTACAGCATTTCGGAAATTCTTAAAGCCAGGGGTCATCAAGTAATAAAAGCGAACTTGATCAATGACCGAGGGATTCACATCTGCAAATCCATGATAGCCTGGATGAAATTTGGTGAGGAGGAAACACCGGAAAGTTCTGGCATGAAGGGAGATCAGTTAGTCGGAAAATATTATGTCAAATTCGATGAAGCCTACCAACAGGAAATAGAAACCTTGGTTCATCAGGGGTCAAGCCCTGAAGAAGCCAAACAGGAAGCCCCAATTCTGAAAGAAGCACAGGAATTACTGAGAAAATGGGAGCAAGGAGATGAAAAGGTATATGAAATATGGCAAATGATGAACCAATGGGTTTACGAGGGGTTTGAAAAAACTTATCAACGGTTGGGCGTAAATTTTGATCAATATTACTACGAATCGAACACCTACAAACTTGGTAAAAACCTTATTGATGAAGGGCTTGACAAAGGGGTTTTTTATAAAAAGAACGATGGCTCAGTTTGGGTGGATCTCACCGATGAGGGATTAGACGAAAAACTTGTGCTTCGCAGTGATGGTACTGCTGTTTATATTACGCAGGATCTGGGAACAGCACAACTCAAATATGACGATTACCAGCTTGACCAATCCATTTATGTGGTAGGTAACGAACAGGATTATCATTTCCAGGTTCTGGGCTTAATCCTTAAAAAATTGGGTAAAACTTATGCAGAGGGAATTTACCACCTTTCCTACGGAATGGTGGATCTCCCCTCCGGGAAAATGAAATCCCGCGAAGGAACGGTAGTAGATGCAGATGAACTCATGGAAGAAATGGAAAAAACGGCTAAAAACCATGCTGATGAAAATGCCAAATTAGCTGACTTACCTGATCAGGAAAAGGAAAAATTATACCATGAAATAGGGTTAGGAGCCTTAAAATATTTCATCCTGAAAACGGAACCCAAGAAAAGAATGCTTTTTGACCCCGAAGCCTCAATTGATTTTCAGGGGGATACGGGTCCTTTTTTGCAATACACCCATGCACGGATACGGTCTGTCATGCGCAAAGCTGCTGAGCAATACCGGCTGGATCATCTTCAAATCCCGGAAGACGTTCCACTCCAAAGCATTGAAAAAGCTTTAATCAAACAGCTTTATAAGCTTGATGACCATGTAGCCGATGCAGAGAAAAACATGGCCCCTTCTATCCTGACGGATTACGCTTTCGAACTTGCCAGGACCTTCAATAAATTTTACCATGAATGCCCAATCCTGGGAAATGTAGAGCAAAATGTGCAAGTATTCCGATTGGTTCTGGCATACACAGTTGGACGTTATTTAGCCAAAAGCATGGCTTTGCTGGGTATTCACGCCCCTGAAAGAATGTGATTTTCAACAAAAAGGGTTCCGGTTAGAACACTCAAGCATTTCCTGCTACCGGTTCGTTTTTATTGGCAAGTTGCCCGCAAGCGGCATCCACATCCTTTCCTCTGCTCCTCCTCAAACTAACCGTAAGTCCGCAAGAAGCCAAATAAGCCATAAACCTTTCAGTATCGGATTCCGCTGAACGCTCAAATTGGCTACCCTCCACCGGGTTGTACTCGATCAGGTTAACCTTACAAGGAGTAGCTTTACAAAATTTTGCCAAAGCTTTGGCATCATCAGGTGTATCATTGAAACCCCGTAAGAGGGTGTATTCATAGGTAACCGGTATTTTGGTCTGTTGATAAAAATACCGAACGGCGTCCTTCAGGTCATCCAAATTATTGCTTTCGGTAATGGGCATGACTTGCCTACGTTTTTCCTCATCCGCCACGTGAAGAGAAAGTGCGAAGTTGACTCTTAACTGTTCATCGGCTAATTTTCTGATCATCTTGGCTACACCAACCGTTGAAACCGTTATCCTTTTGGGAGCCATGCCCATACCGTTATTGCTTGTAATCCGGTGGATGGAAGCGACCACATTTTTATAGTTGAGCAATGGTTCACCCATTCCCATATAAACAATATTGGTAAGGGGCTGACCATAAAGGGCTTTGCTTTGCTCATTAATCAAATAGGCTTGGTCATAAATTTCATCAAATTGAATATTGCGTTTCAGCGGAATGGTTCCGGTGGCACAAAACCGGCAGGACAAACTACAGCCCACCTGGGATGAAATGCAGGCAGTATACCTGCCGTTGGCAGGTATCAAAACGCCTTCAACGAAATGCCCATCATGTAGCTTAAAGCCAAATTTTACCGTACCATCCTCACTTTGGAATTGACTTTCCAAAGTAATGGGATGCAGCACGAATTCAGCTTTTAATCGTTCTCTTAAGTCCTTTGAAAGGTTGGACATATCATCAAAAGAACCCGCACCTTTAGTCCAGATCCATTCATAAACTTGTTCCGCCCGAAAAGACTTTTCACCCCAGGAGTCCATCAGATGCCTGATTTCCTTTTGGGATAGATGGCGGATATTCGTCATTTCCTTTTGGGTTTTTTGCATTAGGTTTTTCCCTTTACCCTTTTCCAAAAATACTCAGCAAAAAAAGGTTTCTCCATCACTTAAAATTAGGCTTAGTTTTTGAATTTAAAATTGCTTAATTAAACGGACGCATTATTTTTCCTAAATTAGTGCCTGCCTAAAAAATTAAAGCTATGATCACATTTTTGTTAACCATCACCTCTGCTTTGACTATTGGTTTAACCCCTTTACCCGAAAGTGCCCAAAAAGGGAATTCCGACAAAGTCATTGAAACTCCACAGGATATTGCGAACAAAAAACTCGTTAAGGGTTTAAAACAAGCTTTGGAAAAAGGAGCAAAGAAGGCTGTGGAAGAGCTTAATCAGAAGAATGGCTACTTTAAAGACGAACTCGTTAAAATTCCATTTCCTCCCAAAGCCAAAAAAATGGAAGATAAGCTACGAAGCAACGGCTTCAATAGCTTGGTAGACAAATTGATCAAAAAGATAAACCGGGCTGCGGAAGACGCTTCCGAAAAAGCCCAGCCTATTTTTATCGATGCCATCAAAAATATGAGTGTTCAGGATGCCGCTTCTATTCTAAAAGGTTCTGATTCCGCAGCTACGCATTATTTCAGAGAGAATACCTATCAGCAACTATTCAAAGCATTTAAGCCGGACATTCAAAAAAGCCTTGAGAAAGTAGGCGCTCAGGGTTTATGGAAAAAAGTGTCAAAAACTTATAATAGCATAAGTTTGATGTCAGATCCCATTGAAACAGACCTTGCCGCATACACAACCAGAAAAGCCCTGGATGGTCTGTTTCTGAAAATCAAAAAAGAAGAAAAGAAAATTAGGAAAGATCCCGTAGCTCGTACCACCGAAGTGCTCAAAGATGTTTTCGGAAAATTGGGCGGAGGCTGATTCCTTGTTTATAGGTTCTACCAAGAATCTAATGGAAATCTTTTTAAGAAGTTTTGATTTAATAATAAAACGCCTATTTAAGTTGAGAACCTGTAATTGAGGGGGTGGAGCCGTGCTCTTCTATTCATTTTTTGGTTCTACCATGAATTTTGTGGAAAAGATTTTAAGAAGTTTTGATTGAGTAATAAAAAGTCTGCTTAAATTGAGAATCTGTAATTGAGGAGCTGGGCCGAGCCCTTCTTTTGAATTTTTTGGGGCACCCGTCTTTAAAACAGCTTTAGGAAGCGTGGGGACGGTGTATGCCTATTCAGAAAGTGCCTACGGCCTTTGGGGAGATGGGTGAATCAAATGACGCACTTCTTTGAACAATTCCTTTCCTTCAAAAAATTGAACCTTCCTCCACTTTGCTCATAAAATATTGCCATCCGATTCAGTAATTCCCGTAAGCCAAGCTTTAAGGAAAAAGATCATCCTAATACTAAAAAACGCGTTTAAAACCTGCTTTTAGAAATAATCCATATGGCCGAAAGCCAAAGTGTCATTGTGTCCAATTGCTTTTAAACCATAAATTTGCATTTTAACCAAAAAAGGTATTCCATGGCACAAAAAACCCGCGGATCCTTTTCCGGCCGGATTGGTTTTATTGCAGCCGCAGCCGGATCAGCAGTAGGACTGGGTAACATATGGAAATTTCCATACGAAGTAGGAGCCAACGGGGGTGCAGCCTTTCTGCTTATTTATTTGTTTTGCATTTTCATCATCTGTATGCCGATTATGGTTGCTGAAATTGCCGTTGGCCGACATGCCCAACTAAATCCCCATGGTTCCTACAAATTTATTGGGGGTAAGAATTGGGGCATTATCGGGACCATTGGTATTATAGTGGGAATCATGATTTTGTCCTTCTACAACGTGGTTGCCGGATGGGCATTTGGGTATTTTATACAAACTTCATTCGGGGACTTGCTAAGCCATTCTGATTTTCCGTCCCATTTTGAGCAATATACGGCTAACATCGGGGATAATTTTATCTACTCGTTGGCATTTATGGCTTTAACGGCTTTCATCGTTTCCGGAGGTGTTAGGAAGGGGATTGAGCGTTGGACCAAAATTCTTATGCCCCTGCTTTTAATCCTTATCGTAGGCTTGATCGCTTATGGCTTAACCCTGGAAAATGCGATGAAGGGCATTGAATTTTACCTTGTACCTGAATTGGACCAAATTAATACCAATACCTTTTTTTCAGCCCTTTCCCAGTCTTTCTTTTCCCTTTCTCTGGGAATGGGAGCTATTATAACATATGGTTCTTATTTCAATAAAGAAGACAACATCGTAAGCTCAGCAGCCATGGTTACTACCACCGATATGCTGATCGCATTTCTTTCAGGTTTGTTGGTTTTTCCATTGGTTTTTTTCCAGGGGATTGAGCCAACCCAGGGACCAGGCTTAGTATTTGTAACCATGCCTTCCATCTTTAACCAAATGGGGGCTATAGGTCCTTTCATCGGAGGGGCATTTTTTCTTTTACTTTGTTTTGCAGCTTTAACCTCCACCGTTTCCTTGTTGGAAGTGCCGGTAGCTTATCTAACTGATGAATTCAAAATCAGCCGTAAACCAGCCGTGATTGGTCTGGCTACTTTGGTTTTTATCCTTGGTTTGCCAAGTATGTTAGGAAATGGTGCTGTGGAGGGCTTTACCCAATTTGCCTCTTTCGGGGGCAATAGCCATACCTTTATGGAAGTACTCATAACAATATTTTCAGACATCGGCTTACCTTTTGGCGGATTAATGATCTCTTTGTTTGTTGCTTACAAATGGAAAATGACCAATTTTGCCAGTGAAATTGAACATGGCCATCCGCATTTCAGAGGAACCATTGAACAAAAATTTGTTACGGTGATGCTTGGTTTTATCAGCCCACTTGTAGTGGCTACCATTCTTTTAACTACTATCCTGGAGCAATTTTTCGGGATTACCATTTTTTAATACGCCAAACGCTTTAAAGGAAAAGGTTATCGCGGGAAACCCCTCTAATTTAAAGCTGTTAGGGGTCAGCGATAAGGTTTTAATGCTTAAGCTTTTTTCATGACAAAACAGAATAAGCCGGAAGTATTACTGTTAGGTGGACAAAAATGTGCAACGTCCTGGCTTTACAGGTGTTTAAGGGAACATCCTGATATATTTGTCCCCTCTCAGAAAAGGGATAGCTTACCATTAGGACATACTTATTACGAAGAAAATGGAATTCACAAGTATTTCGAGCCTTTTGACCAAGCTCAGGAAGGGCAAATCATTGCGGATAGCGCGGTTAGCTACCTATATACGCCGGAAAGTCCAGAGGCCATCAAAGCACATATCCCGGACTGTCGTTTTATTGTTATGTTTAGGGACCCTATTGAAAGGGCCATTTCTGCCTTTTTTTGGTCTTACCGAAACAACACGCTTCCTTTTTCTTCCGTAAAGGAAGCACTTAAAAATGACCTTAAGCATCAAAATCCGCAAAACAATTACCAACTACTTGAGAAAAGCCTCTACTATAAATATTTAAAAAATTACCTGACTTTATTCGACTCATCCCGGTTTTTGTTTATCTTGTTCGATGCCGTGAATCAAGAGCCCGAAAACATTTTGAAAACCACCTATGAATTCTGCGGTGTAGATAGTTCATTTAAACCAGAAAGCCTCCATACAAAGCCCAAAAAAAGTGCTAAATCACAGCTCCTCAATTCCTTTGAAAGCCGGGTCAAAAAGGTTGTTCCCCAGCAAGGTAAGTTTTACAAAGCCATGAATTATGTTTTTTACCAACTCAACGAAAAATGGGGTGAAATGCAGGAACAAGAAAAAAAAGGTTCTGAAAAATACTTGCCTAATGACCTTAAGGAACAACTCCGATCATTTTTTAACGCAGATACCGAAGCATTGATTGATCATTTGGAGCAATTGGACGAAGCGCAAGTGCTCTACAAAAAGTACCTTGACGGCTTAAAACCTTAATGTAAAAAACTTTCTTTCCCGGGAAAAGAAGTTGTTTTAACAAGTTACATTCCCTTTATGGCTTTAACCGTTTTTCCGTTTCATGGTAACCAGCAAAAACCCCATAGCCATTCTCGACATTGCTATAGATCTGAACAGGCTCTCCCCTGAAAGGCCCAAGGGAATTTTCGTTAGAGGCCTGAAGGTTTAATTTCTTTTTGTATTTGAAATAGGCCTTATTGACACTTCTCAATATTACCTTGCCTCTGTTTAGCAATTTGGACGAATCTCTTACACTGTTAAAATTAATCGTTAGATCATAAGTTTTCCCGTTTATAAAGCCATCTTCCAGTAATACTACATTTTGGTTTACATTGAAGTCTACGGCAGGATCCCTGGATTCCACAGGAATGCTTACAGGACTCCTTCGAGGCAATGAGGAATCAGGAGTTTTGATAAGCCTTATCTCATAAAAGTTGTTTCGAGAACCCGGATCCTTAAATTGTATGCTTACCCGATCTCTTTTATCTCCCTGATTATCAATAATTGCTTCCGAATTGTATTCAACTTCTTGTATCGGAACAGCCTTTGGGATCGTTGTTTTGGCGGAAATGGTTTCAAAGCCTTTCTTAGAAACCGTGAGTGTATAGGTTTTACCAGCTTTAAACTTTCGGCCGGTATCTCCGTAATAGCCATTCTTTAGGTAAGTAAACTGATTGATGGTATTGCCACCACCGGTAATTTTGATTTCAGCATTTTTAACACCCATTGACTTGGCTGCTTTCTCGATTGACCGGCTTTTCCCGACAAACATAGTCAGCACTTGGTTAGGCACCAGGTAACCCTGAACCACTAACTTGGGTTCATGATCAGGCAATTCCACATCTTTTACATTTTCGGTGCAACCGGTTAAACAAATTACCAAAAGGAAAACCAATGGCTTTAAATAACGCATAAGCTAAAATTTAAAACTAAAACTTGCAGATGGGAGAACAGGGAAAAGACTAAACTGCTTAAGGTCCCGGCTTCCATCGGCATTGCTTCTGAAAAAATAATAATAAGGGTTTTGCCGGTTATAGGCATTATACAGACTGAAGCTCCACGTTCGCTCACCCCAATCCGTATCTTTCCGGAAATTAACACCGATATCCAGGCGGTGGTAAGGTCGCATCCGGAATCTATTCTTACCCTCATAAATGTTGACATAAGATTCTATTCCTCCTACGCCATTCCTGTCTGAAAGTCCGACATTACGGTATCTGGCTAACGGCAAAGTAACGGCCTGCCCAGTGCCGTAAACCCATGTACCGGAGATGTTAAATCCATCATTAATTTTGTAGTTCAACACCAGACTAACATCATGCCTGCGGTCATAACGGTAAGGATAGGGGTCACCAAAATTGATGTTTTCAAACTGCCGGGTAGTTTTGGATAAGGTATAGCCCAACCAACCGGTTAATTTCCCCCTTTTCCTTTGCACCCGTAATTCCACTCCGTAGGATTTACCTTTTCCATTGGTTTCAATTTTTTCCTGCCAATTCTGGGAGGTGGAAAAGAAGCTTGCCCCTTCACTATAGGCTATCAAACCTGACATGCGTTTGTAATAACTTTCCAGATTGAGTTCCCAGTTGCCACCAAGGAAGCTCCTTGAATAACCAAGGGCTGCCTGCCAAGATTTTTTGGGAGGAACTTTATCGGTTGAGGGAACCCACAGATCGGTAGGTAAGCTGGCAGAAGTGGTGGTGAGCAAATGCACATACTGTTTCATGCTGGAAAACGATGCCTTTAGGGCGGAATTTTCGTTTAGCAGGTAACGGCTTGATAACCTTGGTTGAAGGGAATAATAAGCTTTATCAGAAACTTCAAACATGCTTCCATGAACGCCCAGGTTGGCTTTCAAACGCTCTGTGATCTTCCAGTTGTCTTCAAAATAAGCATTGAATTCAAAATTCCGTAAAGTTTGCGACCCTATAGAAGTATCCAATAAATTACCCGCTTTAAAGGTTGCAACACCGGGTTTAAAATTGTGGTAAATGCCTTTCACACCAAATTTTATACTGTGGGCATCAGAGGGATAAAAATCAAAATCGGCACTTAAGGTCCAATCCTTGACATTGGAATTATACCTTATAAAATTTTCCACGTTCTGATCTTCTTCTTTTTGGGTAATATCAATCTTAAAGCGGTACCTGGTAAAATTTGCGGTAAAATTGCCAAACAATTCCTGGCTAAACACGTGGTTCCAACGAAGTGATGTCACCAAATTGCCCCACGCATTCAGATTTTCTAATGACCCATCTCCTACGTCTGCCTTTGTAGTGATCCGGTCATCCCCGCTGTAAAAGCTCACAAACAAACGATCCTTATCCGAAAACTTATGGTTCACCTTGGCGTTAAGGTCATAAAAATTATAGCCGAATGTCGCATCCCCATCTGTGGCAATGTTGGATAATGGCCTCATTAATAAATCAATATAAGATCGCCTACCTGAGAGCATAAAAGAGGTTTTATCTTCAACGATTGGTCCTTCAAGAGATAGTTTTGAAGCCAATAAGCCAATGCTGCCCTGGCCTTCATAGCGTTTCATATTGCCGTCTTTCATCCGGATGTCCATTACAGAGGAAAGTCGCCCACCAAAACGAGCAGGAAATCCGCCTTTGTAAATTTCCATATCCTTGAGGGCATCTGTATTGAAAACGGAAAAAAGCCCACCAAGGTGACTTACATGGTAAAGTGGCACCCCGTCAAGCATAACAAGGTTTTGGTCCGGCCCTCCTCCTCTGACCAATAAATTGCTGGAACCTTCGCCATTGGATTGAATACCTGGCATTAACCGGGCTGTACGCATCACATTGGCACTGCCAAAAAGCTTAGGCAATTGCTCTACCTTTTCCACAGGGATTTTTACCTTACTCATCTGGCTTTGTTCCTCAAGATCAGGAGTTTTGCTTTCCCGGATCTCTACCATATCCAGTGATATGTTACGTTCAAGCCTCACCTCCAGATTTTTGTCAGTGGTAACATTTAAGGTATCCAAATAAGGTTTGAAACCGACATAACTCACTTGCAGAACCACCTCACCCTCAGGGACTTGTAAGGCAAAATAGCCATAATTATTGGAAGTAGTCCCATTTCGGGTTTTACGATCCATAACATTTGCCCCGATTAAGGTCTCACCGGACTTCTTATTGTATACATAACCACTGATGGTATGGGTTTGACTTACTGAACTAAGTGCAAATAGTATAAAGAGGGAGGAAAAAAAGCTTAGCTTTAAGGTTTTAGGCATAGCAATTTAATTCCGGGTTCCGAAAATTGATTTTAGAAACGTCTAATTCCCCTTCAAATTGTCTTTAAGGTCATCAAATAAGAACCATCATTAATGCTAAGCCCAAATGAATTCATTTAAAATTTTCGTACCCTTGGTCATTAAGTTTCTCTGCTGCATCCAGGATTTTATTTTTAAGCCCTTCCTGATAAGCCGCCAGGTTTTTAGCAATTTGATCATCATAGGCACTAACCATACGAGCGGCCAATAAACCAGCGTTTTTCGCCCCATCAAGGGCAACCGTGGCAACCGGTATACCACCCGGCATTTGAAGAATAGACAAAACAGAATCCCAGCCATCCATTGAATTACGAGACTTTATAGGAACGCCAATGACAGGAAGGGTTGTCAGCGAAGCTGTCATCCCGGGTAGATGGGCTGCCCCACCAGCACCGGCAATGATAACTTTTAAACCTTTGCCTTTCGCATTCCTTGCATAATCATACATCCGCTCGGGCGTCCGGTGAGCTGAAACAATATGAATTTCAAAGGGGATTTCCAATGATTTGAGGATATCAGCCGCCTCTCCCATTACCGTTAAATCGGAATTACTCCCCATAATGATTCCTACCTGAGGGTCAGCCATGACTTTTTATTTTTAAGGTTTCTTTAACAAAATGGGCATTTTCCTTAACGGATGAAGAGGACTGGCCCGTTACCGTCACATGACCCATTTTACGGAAAGGTTTTGTTTCCGGTTTGCCATAAATATGGACATGAGCACCCGCTGTGGCCAAGACCTTTTCCACCCCTTCATATAATGGTTTACCCCAATGATCCGGTTCACCAAGCAGGTTTACCATGGCAGCCGGATTAATGCTATCCGTATCGCCCAAAGGTAAGCCTAAAATGGCCCTTAAATGTTGTTCATACTGGGAGGTGTGATTGGCTTCAATGGTATGATGACCACTATTGTGGGGCCTCGGAGCCGATTCATTAACCAGGATCCGGCCATCTTTCGCAAGGAAAAGTTCCACGGCCAATAAACCAACCATCTCCAGCTTAATGGCCACATCTTTGGCAATATGAATGGCTTCCTCGGCTTTATCATCAGGTATTTCTGCCGGAGCAAACAGGTACTCCACCAGGTTTTGATCCGGGTGAAAAGCCATTTCCACCGGTGGATAGGCCTTTATAAATCCTTTCGTATTTCTGGCAACCACAACCGAAAGTTCCTTTTCGCAATCTACCGGTTCTTCAAGTATGCTTTCCGTATCAAAAGCCCAGGGTAAAGAATCTTTACCCGGTAAATGCTGAACCCCTTTTCCATCATAACCCGCCTTACAAGATTTTTGGAAGGCCGGTAGAAAATCCCTGTTATGGTAAATCGCTTCCTGGTTTTTTACATGCCTGTAATCAGCCGTTGGTATATTAAAGTCAAAGTAAAAATCTTTTTGTCTGCCTTTATCCTGAATGATTTCCAGCACTTCAGGTTGCGGATAGACCGGAATCCCTCGTTTTACAAGCTCAAACAATGCCTGCAAATTTACATGCTCAATTTCAATGGTTACCACATCACTTCGATGCCCTAAAGTCAGGACATCCTCATAATCCTTAAAATCTCCACTGATTAAATTATCACAAAGGCCTCCTGCCGGCACTTTTTCATTCTTGTCCAAAATATTGGTTTTGACATTCAAGTCACCGCAGGCCTGAATAAGCATTTTACCCAACTGGCCACCGCCTAAAATGCCCAGTTGAAAATCCGAATCGTAAAAATTTTTAACCATTCTTCTTTCTTTTACCTCAAATATTCCTAATCAGGTTGAATTGGTTTCCCTGCCTTTATTCTTAATCCAAACCAAAATGATAATACCCGCTAAAATAAATGGTAAGCTTAGCAATTGGCCCATATTCAGCAAAAGATCTTCGCGAAAGCTGGCTTGTGCAGCTTTGAAATATTCCAAAAAGAAACGTGCTGTAAATACCAAAATTAAGAACCAGCCAAAAATAAGGCCGTGTTTAAAATTGCCATCATACTTACGATATAAATAAATTAGTACACCAAAAATGGCCAAATAAGCAAGGGCTTCATAAATCTGAACAGGGTGCCTGGGTGTAGGAGGGCCCGGTAAACGCTCGAAAATGAAAGCCCAGGGGACTTCAGCCGGTTTACCGACAATTTCCGAATTCATCAGATTGCCACTTCTAATGAAAAATCCGGCTAAAGCAACCACCATTGAAATCCGGTCAATAACCCACCAAAAAGTTTGTTTGGGACGCTTTCTCACATAAAGGAAAATGGCTACTAAAATGCCCAAAGCTGCTCCATGGCTTGCAAGTCCCCCTTCCCAGATCTTTATCATCTCAACCGGGTTACTAAAGTAGTAGGCCGGGTCATAAAAGAAAATATGGCCTAATCTGGCTCCGATCACCGTCCCCAGAACCATATGAATAGTCAACAGGTCGAGGTCATCCTGAGGAACTTTTTCCTTACGGAAAACCCGCGTTAATATGAGATAGCCAAAATAAAACCCAAGGGCGAAAAATAACCCGTACCATCGAATAGCAAAGCCACTGACTCGAAATATTTCGGGATTGGCATCCCAATGAATGGCACCTAATAGATTCGGAATGTCTGATATCAACGGCCTGTTTTTTGGGGTCGGTTACAAATTTGCGATTATTCAATGACAATATGAATGCATCAGAGGACTACTTTTGAGCCAACCACTTAGTGGGGTTCAATTTTTCATAGCTATGCCAGATCTGAAAATGTAGTTCAGCTTTCCCTGTGCCCCCGTTTGTTTTAACCAAGCCAACCACATCATTGGTTTTAACTTGCTCACCGGGTTCCACCTTGGTTTCCCTGAGGTTAGAATACACTGTAAAATACTTCCCGTGCCGTATAATTAATGCCAGCCCCCCATCTCGCTGTTTAACTATTCGTCTAACTTCTCCCTGAAATACAGCCTTGGCTTTAGCATCATTGGATGTGGTAATATGAATGCCATTATTGATGATGTAATTTCCGGAAAGGGTAGGGTGCGGTTGTTTTCCAAAACCCGAGGAAATAAAGCCCTCTTCCACAGGCCAGGGCAAATTGGCTTTGTTTTTCTCGAATTTGTCGGATACGATCTTGGCTTCTGGGGTTTTTGCGTACTCGCTTCCACTTTCGGATTCCTTGGCCTTCATTTCTTTCTCAATCAATCGCTCTATAGCAGCCTCCAATTCTTTGGCACGTTTTTTCTTTTTAGCCAATTTTTCCTTGAGTTCCTCTTCTTTATTGTTTAGATTTTGAACAATTTCAGATTTTTCTTCGAGGTCGGCTTCTAACTCCTTTTTCGCTTTTTGTTCCTTGGCCAGCAAGGACCGCTTCTTACTCCTCTGTTTTTCCAATTTCTTCAACTTATCTTCCAGGGAAGCCCGGGTTTTACGGATCATTTCAATTTGACGCTTCCGAAAATCGGAGTAATAACGAAGAAAGCGTAACCGTTTATAGGCCTTGTTGAAACTCTCAGCCGAAAAAATAAATACCAGTTTATGATACCGGCTGCGGGTTTTGTAAGAAAATTCCACCATTTTTTCATATTCCTCCTTTAATACCTTTAAATCTTCCTCAAGTGAAGAAACCACTTCCTGGTTAGTTTGAATCGAAGCCCTTAAAGATTGAATTTCCTGATTAAGGGTACTTATCAATTCTTCTCTGGACTCAATCTGCCGGTTAAGTACTTTAAGGTGGTTTAAGGTTTGTTTTTGCTTCTTGGAAGTTTCTTGAATCAGGTTTTTAGTGAAGCGTATTTCCTCTTCTTTCTCCTTCCGCTTTTGTTCCAATTCTTTTTTGGTTTGCCCGAAAGCATAGGCGGAAACCAGAGATAAAACTATAAAAAGGAGGTTTTTAGCGTACCTTTTCATAATGGGACGGGACCGAGAATGAGACCTGTTCTTCTTGAGAAAAATATACGTTTTTTAGTGATATTTCCAAATGAAAACGTTGTGGCTTTCGGGCTATCAAATTTATCTGCCCGGGAATTTGGCAGCTATCCACTTGCTGGTAATTTTTATAGGAAATTGAAATCGATTGATTGGTAGCCGGTTTGGCTAAGCGGTATTTTTGCGTTTTAAGTATCTTTGGCAAAAGGGCTATGGTTTCATCGAAAGCCTGGTTTTGATCATTTAGGGTTATTGAGGCCGAATCCTTTTTCAAGCGATGGTCCTTTCTAATGGGGAAAAGGGGTTGCCCGGTGAGCAAATTGGTAATGTTATTAAATTCCAGGTTTCTATCTCTACCGGTATTGGTAAATTGATTTACTTTTTTGAAAGGGAAAGTCCTAAAGCGCTTTTCTACCCGATTCAATAAAAAAATGGAATCAGGAGTTATACGGGCTCTTAACACTTCAATACCCAAGGCAGGGGAAATGGTAAGCCAGATTAAACTATCCTTTCGGATTTTTAAGTGCCCCTTTCCCTGCAAATTTCTTTCAGGGGTTTGAATGCTTACCTTGATTTCGGCATTAAACCATTCATAGTTGGGTTGTAACCTTTCAACCTTGGTCTTGAGTTTTTTTAAATTTTCGAATTCCACACGCTCTTTATCACTCTTTAATGCTTTACACCCTCCGAATAAAAAAGGGATAAAAAAAGCCAAAAGCAAGCCTTTTGTTAACGGGATATTGTGATGAGCGCTCAACAATTTCATTAGCCAAATGGCATTCATATACCCAAATCGAGAAAAAAGGTTAATCAATGATTTTCCTTTGGGTTATTTTCTTATCCAAATTTTCCTGGTCACCCCCGTTGGTCTTAGCCTTTTTCCAGTACTTGACCGCTTTATTCTCTTTACCCATTTTGTAAAGAATATCACCATAATGCTCTAAGAGTTCCGGATCCTCAGGACTTTTCTCCAGGGCTCTACCCACATACTCCTTTGCTTTTTGATAATTACCCTGCCGATACATTATCCAACCATAAGTATCCAGGTAAGCAGCAGTGTTCGGCCTAAGCTTAAGGCTTTTCTTAGACATCTTTTTAGCCTTTTCAAGCCTTTCTCCCCTTAAGGCCAAGTACCAACTGTAATTATTCAGAATAAAAGGGTCATTAGGATTCAGGGAAAGGGCCTTTTCAAAATATTCATCACTCAGGTCGTATTTTTTCAGGTCATGGTAGGTCATTGCCAAATTAGAATAGAACCGGGATTTCAAATTTTCATTATTGATTACCAGGTTTGAACCAGCTTCCAACTGCTCAGCAGCTTTTTTCAGATTCCCCAATTCCTTATGGGCCATTCCATTGTAAAAATAAACGATCGGTTGGTTAGGAAAATAGGTTAAAGCTTTCTGACTTTTTGTTTTTAAAACCTCATATTGATTAAGTTGGTAATTAATTTGCAGCAAGTTTTGCCATACTGAAAAATTATCCTTCTTATACTTCAAAGATTTCTGATATTCCTCGCGAGCTTCTTTTACCCGATCATTCTGGTAAAGTAAATCTCCGTATAAAGCATGGGACTTCGCTTGATCTGGATGGGTTTCAACCAGTATTTTTGCCAATTTGAAAGCTTCCTGCTTCTTTTGGCTATTTCCTCCTTGCTTTACATACTTGGATAACATAAATTTCACCTTCTTATCAACAGGGAGATTGGGATTGGAGAAAGCTTTCTTGACGAAGTTAAAGGCTTTTTCCTTTTTTCCTTTCCGGTAATAATGACCAGCCAAGGCCATTTGGGTTTGTCCATCACCCGGCTTTATTTCTAACATTTGCTCATAGACATCAAGGGCTTTTTCATTCTTCCCATTGGCCTTATATATATCAGCCAATTGCCTGTAGTATTTCAGGTTATTAGGATGCTCCTCAATAAGGTCTCTGATTTCATTTGCCGCCTTTTCTACCTTATTCTGCCTTAGGTAAATACGCTTTTTCTGTTTAATTACCTGAGGATCTTGACCAAATGCGTCTTCAAAACGATCATAAACACCCAATGCCTTATCCAGGTTTTGCTGACGGATATACATGTTGGCCAATCGAAAATAAAACCGCGGGCCAGCATCGTGTTTCTTAATGATCTTTTCCATTACTTTTGCGCCTTCCTTGTATGCTTTTCTGGCTTTGTAAATATTAGCCAGGTTCCTGAGGTACCAGTATTGGTCACCGCCATATTTAACCGCTTCCTTAGCATGAGTTAGGGCTTTATCAAGTTTATTACGGCTATTGTATATTTTGCTTAGCTCGTAGTAAACCACAGGCTCTGTGGGCTTGATATCTTCACATCTTTTTAAAAGTTTGATGGCCTTTTCTAAGTTACCTATATGACGATGCTTAATCGCTTCAAAAAGGCGAGAGTCAAATTCCAGTTGCTTACCTTCTGACAGGTTCTTGGGCTCTTTTTTGAAGCTTGTGTCAATGCCTTTGGTTTGCCCTGACTTTTTAGCACCATCATTACCCAGCATCCCACAAGCCTGATTTAAAACCAGAGTGAGCCCAATCATTGTCACTATCAATATTTGGCGAATGATTCTAAACATGAAATTCCTAATGCGGATTTTTAAAATTCAACAACATACCTGAAAATTTATTTGTTTTTTGACTGAATAAGTTCCTTTAATCATTGCAATTTATAAAAACAAGACTACAGCAAGGATTAAAATTTAAATTTTGTGTAATCCCCAATGCTTACATCGCTTGTATTGCCTTCCAATACTGTTCTATTGCCAACCATGGATTGGGTTAACCGCGCATTTTTTATAGTGCTTTCATTCAGTATAAGGGAATGGTCGACCACAGAATCACTTATTTCGGTAAAAGGACCAACCGACACATAAGGACCAACGATTGATTTTTTTATAACCGCATTTTCTCCTATGTAACATGGCTCAATGATGACCGCCTGCTCTTTAATCATTGAACCGGCTATCAATTGCTCCTTATTTTCATTCAACTCAAGAATTTTGGTATTAGTACCCACAGTGGCGTCCTTATTACCACAATCCATCCAATGATTCACCTGACCTGTTTTAAGCTTTATTCCCTTATTTTTCATGTTTTCCATGGCATCGGTCAATTGAAATTCCCCATTTCCTGTTATATTGTTATCAATCAAGTATTTCAATTGCTTTTTTAACCCTTTACCATCCTTAAAATAATAAATTCCGATAATGGCTTCATCGGATACCGGGTTCTGAGGCTTCTCAACAAATTTTTTGATGATGCCATTTTCATCGGTCTCAACAACGCCAAACTGGCTTGGCTCCTCGACTTTCTTAACCCAAATCACCCCATCTTGTTCGGAATCAAGGGTAAAGTCGGCATCGAAAAGGGTGTCCGCAAAAGCTATTACCACTTTACCGTCCAGTGAGGGTTCAGCACAATAAATGGCATGAGCAGTACCCAGGGCTTCCTCCTGGTAATAAAGCTTTGCTTTGGCCCCTATTCTTCTGGCAATATTCTCTAATCTATTTTCAGTCTCCTCTCCAAAATCACCAATAACGTAGGCCACTTCTTCAATAGGCTCGTCAGTCATTCGGCCAATTCGGTTTACCAGGCGTTCAACAATGCTTTGTCCGGCAATAGGAATCAAGGGTTTTGGGGTTGTTAGCGTATGGGGGCGCATTCTTTTTCCCTCCCCAGCCATTGGCACAATGATCTTCATGCTTAAAAAGCTGTTTTTAGTGGTTCTTTACTTTATTGGCTTCCGGTATGACCATAGCCACCACTTCCTCTTCCAGTGTGGTTTAATGTTTCTACTTGCTCCCATTCTATTTGTTGAACAGGGGCAATGACCAATTGCGCAATACGATCCCCGTCATTTATTTCAACCGGCTCATGAGACATATTAATTAACAACACTTTAACTTCTCCCCTATAATCTGCATCAATCGTACCAGGAGCATTCAAAACGGTTATTCCTTGCTTTTGAGCCATTCCGCTCCTTGGCCTTACTTGTCCTTCATATCCGTGAGGGATCTCCATCTTTAAGCCGGTAGGTATTACAGTCCTTTCAAAAGGTTTAAGCTTAGCAGGCTGTCTCAAATTAGCCCTGAGGTCCATGCCGGAAGAAGCTTTGGTGGCATATTCAGGCAATGAATGTCGGGATTCGTTTTGAACCTTAACTTGCATGCAATAGACTTTTATAATGGTAACCTGTTTCTGATCCGGTTGAACAAATTTAGGAGAAAATCTGCTTTTTCCCTTGAAATAAATATTATAGCGTAAACAATTAAAAGCGTGGTATTGGCTAAAAAGCTCCAGACATTCCATTCCCCGATTAATTCATTCTCCAGGTACCTGCCAACAAAGAAAAAGCCCACAGCCAAAGCAAGGTAAAATAAGATTTTAGGTATGTTGTAAGGTACCGGATAATATTTCCGGCTAAAGCCATAAGAAATGACCGCCATGGAAAAATAGCTGAAAAAAGTAGCCCAGGCAGAACCTAAATAACCAATTTTGGGAATCAATAAGTAATTTAGCCCAATGGTAACCAAAGCTCCGAAAATGGATATCAAGGCTCCAAGGTGATTTTTTTCTGTCAACTTATACCATATCGATAAATTGAAGAAAATGCCCAAAAACAGGTTAGCCATTAACAAAATGGGTACTACGTTAAGTCCATCATGATATTCCGGCGCTATAAAGTATTTAAGGATATCAATGTAAAAACTAACCCCCAGAAAAATCATTGCACCCAGGAAGACAAAATAATTCAGGATTAACGCGTAGGTATGACCTGGCTGGCTCCCTTGCCTTGCTTCAGAAAAGAAAAATGGCTCTGCTGCATAGCGAAAAGCCTGTACGACCAGGGTCATTAAAATCGAAAGTTTGTAACAGGCAGCATAAATACCCACCTGTGACAGGTTTTCCTCCCAGGAATAAGGCAACAGGTATTTCAGGAGCACCCTGTCAATCGCCTCATTAATCATACCTGCCAAACCCAGGAAAATAAGCGGTGTGGAGTAAGCCACCATCTTTTTCAGCAGGGAAAAAGTAACCCTGAGCCTGAACTGCAAAACCTCTTTGTACAAAAACAGGAAAGTTAAGCCGCTGGCAATCAGATTCGCAATAAAAACATAACCAACACCAATGGAGGAATTATAAAGATAAGGGATCACGCTATTTAAATGACCATGAAGAAAATCCTGGAGACCTGGGAGTATGTGATGGAAGTTTTCCTTTAAAATCCAGGGGCACAGGAATAGCCAGAAAACATTCAATAAAATTGTGATCACAATGTTTGAAACTTTAATAAAAGAAAACTTAAAGGGTTTTTCTTTCAACCGAAGCTTAGCAAATGGAATCGCTGCTAAGGCATCAAAACCTATAATTCCGGCCACCAAAACCATATATTCAGGGTGGTCCGGATATTTTAGCCATTCAGAAATGGGTTGCTGAAAAATGAAAATGCCACCGCTAAAAATAAGCGTGGTCAAAATCAAGGTGGTAAAAGCCGTGGAAAAAACTTTTTGCTGGTCTTCGATCTTTTGACTGAAATGAAAAAAAGCCGTTTCCATTCCAAATGTGTAGATGATCTTAAGGAAAGTGAGGTAAGCGTATAGTTCGCTTACAACCCCGTATTGGGACGTGGTTTCGAAGACATAAGTATGAAGGGGAACCAACAGGTAATTTAGCAGCCTGCCAAGAATAGTGCTAATACCATAAATAGCGGTTTGACCCGCCAGTTTCTTGATTTTGCTCACAAAAGCAATTTTTCTATGGGCTATTCAAAGCTATGGGAAAAATTAGAATTGGTGTCTTTTAATAAATTAGCCCTAACCCTTATTTAAGGGCTCACTGATTTAGGTGTTTTTTTAACCCCGAAACCCCATTGCACTGGGATTTTTTCGATTATGGTGCTCCAGATGCATCTGGTAAGCGTTCTGTTTTTCACTCAACTCATCCTCCAAAGCTTTCTTTTTCTTAAGATCCTGGCAATTATTTATCCGCTCCTTCAGATCCTTAATGGCTTTATTAAGTTCCACGGCCCTTGGTGCAAAACCCTGATTTTTCAGGATATGAAAGCAAAGTCTATCCTCTTTCGGCGCATTGAAATAATCGCTATTGTCAATGGCTTTTCCATCAAATTGATTTTCGGTTTCAAATTTTCCTTCTTCCCAAGCTTTCTTAATAATGCTATCCATCCAATGCTCGTAGGTCATAAATAGTAACCGGTTAAAACTGTTTTATTCAAGTAAAGGTTAAAAATCTTTACCTATCGTTCAATGGTTTACCCTTATCGATTTTTGCTTGACCTTTTTCTAAATTTATTAAATGTTTTTCCCTGTAGGCTTTTAAATTACGAATTTTGCACGCTCAATTTTATGAATACTGTTTTAAAAAACAAAGTCAGAACGATGCGAAGCAAGTTTATTTTCTTAATGTTTATTCTGGGATTTTTACCCTTTTCAAAGGCTCAGGATTCGGTTGACTTTACCCAATTTGAGCTTCAGAACGGACTTGATGTGATTCTTCACGAAGACCACTCAGCACCTATTGTGGCTATTACTGTCACTTATCATGTAGGGTCTAAAAATGAGGATCCCAACCGCACCGGTTTTGCCCACTTTTTTGAGCACCTGATGTTTGAGGGCACCAAACATATAGAACGAGGCAAATACGGGAAACTTGTTCAGAATGCAGGCGGTAAAATGAATGCCTCAACCAGTTTCGACCTTACCCAATATTTTGAAGTACTTCCTTCCAACCAACTTAAATTCGGGGTTTGGTTAGAATCTGAACGAATGCTCCATGCCAAAATTGATTCACAGGGAGTGGAAACCCAACGCGAAGTCATAAAACAGGAAAAGAAACAACGATTCGACAATCAGCCCTATGGCTCCATTTTAAAAGAGATTTTTAGCCATTCTTACGAAAAACATCCTTACCGCTGGGTTCCCATTGGTGAAGAGCAATACATAGATAAGGCTAAAGTCAGTGAATTCAGGGAGTTTTACGAAACATTTTACGTGCCAAACAATGCCGTACTTTCCCTGGCGGGGGATTTTGATACCGATAATGCTAAAAAGCTTGTCAAAAAATATTTTTCAGGCATCCCGGAAGGGCAAAAAGCCATTCCCAGACCTGATGTAAAGGAGCCCGAGCAAACCGAGGAAACCCGTGACACGGTCTATGACAATATTCAGATCCCGGCAGTCATCCAATCTTATCATATTCCTGCTGTCGGAAAAGCGGATTATTACGCACTGGATATGATAACCACCTTACTTTCGGATGGGAAAAGTTCACGGCTTTACGAGAGCCTTGTAGATGAAAAAGCATATGCTTTAAATGTAAGCGCATCCACCTTATCACTGGAAGACCCGGGCCTGTTTTTCATTTTTGCCATTAGTAACCAGGGCATATCCCCGGATACCCTGGAAATGGGGATCAACAAAGAAATTAAAAAAGTACGTAATAACCTGATTACCAATAAAGAATTCAGGAAGCTAAAAAACCAAATAGAAAATGATTTTTACAGCAGAAGAAATTCAGTCAGGAATAAAGCTACTTTATTAGCCCGCTATCATACGCTGTATGGTAATACAAACTTGATCAATACCGAAATCCAGCGGTACATGGATGTTACCAAAAAGGACTTAAAACGGGTGGCCAATGAATATTTGGTTCCCGAAAACCGGACCGTTCTGTATTATTTACCCAAATCTGAAAAAGTAGAACAGTAAAAAAAGAAAGTCATGATCAACCATAAATTCAGAATCTTTGCATTAATAGGGATTTTATCGATCGGGGCATGCGCCCAGACCAGTAAAGTCGATCGTTCTAAAAAGCCAAAACCCGGGGAACCTCCTGATATTAATATTGGCGACTATGAAAAATTGACCCTTGACAATGGCATGAAAGTTTTTATTGTCAAGGATACCCAATCCCCAAAAGTCACCTATAAATTTGAAATAGACCGAAAACCCATTCTCGAGGGTAAGAAAGCTGGTTACCTTTCACTGGCAGGTGATATGCTGGGTACCGCCACGGAAAACCGATCCAAGAAGGCATTGAATGAAGATATCGACTATCTGGGTGCTGATTTTTCCACTTCTTCAAAAGGCCTTTACGCTTCTGCTTTAAAAAAGCACAATGATTATTTGTTAAACATCGCGACCGATGTACTTCAAAATCCGGTTTTCAAAAAGAAGGAGTTTGAAAAGGCCAAAAAGCAAATGCTTTCCGGATTACAAGCAAGTAAGAACCAACCGGATGCCATAGCATCACGCGTTTTCGATCGTTTATTATTTAGCAAAAATCACCCCTACGGAGACGTTAGAACCCAGGAAACTGTGAATAACGTCAAACTAAAAGCCATTAAGCGGTATTATAAAAAATACCTCAATCCCTCCAACCTTTACTTATCCGTAGTGGGGCCCGTTAAAAAAGATAAACTGATCCCGCTTATACGTGAGCTATTTGAAGATTGGAAACCGGATAATGGCCAAACTAAAGATAAAAAATTCAAAAACCCGGAATTACCGAGCAAAAACCAGGTCGCTGTTGTTAATCGCTCAGACGCTTCCCAATCTACTTTAAGAATCGGAAACCCGGTAAAATTAACCAGAAAAGACGATGATTATTTTGCCGCAAGAATCGCCAATACCATTCTTGGAGGCCGTAATTTCCGCTTGTACATGAACCTCCGGGAAAAACATGCTTATACCTACGGAGCTTATTCCCGCCTTTCTGCAGATCCCTTAATCGGAACTTTTAAAGCTTCTGCCAACGTGGAAAATAATGCCACGGATTCTGCCATTAACCAGATCCTAAAAGAAATGCGGAAAATGCGGAATAAAAAGGTGGATTCCCAGGAATTGGAAAGGGCCAAAAACTACCTCACGGGAAATTTCGCCATAAACCTTGAAGACCCCAGAACCTTAGCCGAATACGCCATTAATAAAGCCAAATACAACCTGCCAAAGGATTTTTACCAAAATTACCTGAATAAACTTAACCAAGTGACCCTCGAAGAGGTCCGAAAAGCAGCCAAAAAATATTTCAGGCCGGATAAAGCCCAGATCCTTGTTGTAGGGAAATCCAGTGAATTTAGGGGTAAACTGCAAAAATTCGGAGAAGTCAATTACTATGATAAGTTTGGTAGGCCGGTTGAAGGCCCGGGAGATCTCAAAGTGCCTGAGGACATGACTGCTGAAAAGGTGATCAATAAATACATTAAAGCCAGGGGAGGAGCTAAAAAACTTAATCAACTCGAAGGATACGCGCTTACTTACCAGACTACTATACGGAGCCGGACCCTGAAAATTAACCTCAAAAAGAAAAGCCCAAACCTTTTCCGTCAGAATCTGAAAGTAGGAGGAATGACCCAACAAGAAAAAGTTTATGATGGTAAGCAAGCTTTTGTTAAATCCATGCAGACCGGTAAGAAGAAGCTGGAAGGGAAGCAGGAAAAACAAACCCGGATCAATGCCACTATGTTTTACCTGACCAAAATGGACGAACTGGGCTTAAATGCTGAGTTAAAAGGCATGGAAACCATCAATAACAAGCCGGCCTACAAGATCAAACTTTCAAATGATGAGGGTTTAAGTTGGATTGAGTATTTTTCCAAATATACCCACCTTCGGGTAGCCGAAAAGAGAACCCAAAAAACACCTCAGGGTGAAATGACACAAACCACTTTTTACAGTGATTACGAAACAAAGGATGGTATTAAATTCCCGGGTACCATTACCCAATCAATGGGTCAGCGAAAGTTTGATCTGGATTTATTGGTTATCAACCTGAATCCCGGTCTGTCAAAATCGGATTTTAAATTGAAAAGCAATTAAATCACCAGGAAAAAAGCCTCATGTATTTTACAAAGCCTGCCTTTTCTTCAAGGCAGGCTTTTTTATTTTCAATCCGGAAATCAAATTCGAGAATTTCGGCAATGAAAAAAGGAAATATATTGGGCCTATCAGCGCAATTGAGTGCTATTCGAATTTACCTTTCTAACTCACATAAGCCGTCCGACTCAATGTCCAGAGCCCGGTTAATGACATTGAAGGAATATTCTGTGCTTACCACCCATGTAATGTCCACAATGGCTTCTTCTGAGTAATGTTTTTTCAACGCATTGAAGGTGTCATCTTTAACACCCTGAAGTTGAACAGCTTCCTCGACATAAGCCAGTGCAGCCTTTTCGGCATTGCTAAAATAGGGGGAGGATTGGTATTGAAACACTTGGCTTAATTTCTTCTCCGGGAGGTTAAGTGTTAACCCACGGCTCAGACTCATATCTTCGCAAAAGGGACAACGGTTAAAGCTTGCCGTGTAGTACCGAATCATTTCCTTGAGTGCCTGGGAAATGGTCAGCTTTTTCCCGTCAATCTTGAAAAGCTTTTGCATGAAATCAACCAAAACAGGTTTACGGGCATAAACCACCTTCATGGGGGTTATAACCTTACCAATTTGCTTTTTGGTTAGCCAATAAGCCAGTTTCAATTTAAGGCTTTTAGGTTTTTCAATGGGTTGCAGTTTCATAACAGGCTCATTTTTTGTGCTATCCAATGAGACAAGTTTTATCCGGATTTGTGACAATAGGGTTGGTTAACCATAAATTTTACCCGGTGCTCGTTGAATGTAAAGCCTTTCAATGAGCCCCTCCCGGCTTTCCATGAACCAAATACCATCCAATTGCTGGTCAAGCCATATTTCCATTGCAAGTTGCTTATTTACCATGCTAAACCGGATTTCGACTTCTTGGTTATTATGACGAGCAATGCCCATTAAAAAGCGTGTTACTTGGTTGGCATAGACTACTGGTTTGGTAGCAGCCGGTTTCTCGCCTCCTCCATCCGAATAAAGCGCAACATCCTTATTTAGCCATTGTAATAACTTCTCATGATCACCTTTCTGTAAAGCCTCCATAAGACCATGAAATAATTGCCTGTGCTCATTCGGGTCAGTACTACTCCTTGTTTCTCTGGGTAATTTGGCCCTGGCACGGCTCAATAATTTCCGGCAATGGGTTACCGTTTGATCAATAAAACGAGCAATAGCCTCGTAATCGTAATCCAGCACTTCCTTAAGGATAAAAACTGCCCGTTCAAAAGGTCCTAATTTTTCCAGCATTACCATAGTACTGTATTCAAGGATATCTGCCTTTTCAGAAGGCAGGTTCTCTTGCTCCGTAAAAACGGGTTCGGGAAGCCATATACCGGGGTATTCGGTTCTTTGATATTGGGCCTGGTTATATTGATTGATGGCCAGATTAGTGATAGTCCTGATCAAATAGGCTTTGGTATGGTGAACGGGTTGTACATTCCGGTTTTCGTAAAATTTCAGGAAAGTTTCCTGGACCAAATCCTCTGCTAAGGATGCTGACCCGAGCATGTTATACGCAATGGAAAAAAGCAAAGGCCGGTATTGAAGTATGGCTTCTTCAGAAGTCATTTTTTATCCTTTGCCGGAACTTGCTTCAGTGAACACGCTTAACCCCAATTTTATTGACTATTTTAGGATTATCCGGCTTTTATACCGTTAGGAATTTACTCTGGTTCTACCCTGGCTTTAATGGCTGAATGATAAATCCTGCTGAAATCGGCCAGGGAACCCCAATCTTCCCCATCAACGTTAACCTGATTACCTTTCACATGGCCCAGATTAAAGAAAGGCAGCCCCTTTTTCTCAACCATAGCTTCAAAGGCGGTTTGGTTTTCCGGTTTGACTGAGATCAATGCCCGGCTTTGACTTTCCCCGAAAAGAAAGGCATCTTTTCTCACATTGGCATCGGTTTCTATGGAAAAGCCGTAGCTTTTTGGAATGGCGGCTTCTATCAGGGTAGTGAACAAACCTCCTTCGGAAACATCGTGAGCAGATTGAATTTTTCCCTCAGCAATAAGCTTTTTGAGGGTATTGTGAAGCAGCGTTTCCTCATCCAGGTCAAAACTTGGTGCTGGGGAGTAGCGATACCCCAGGTAATTTAAAACATATTGAGAACAACCAATATCTTCTCGAATAGGCCCCAGTAAGTAAATAACATCACCTTCTGCTTTAAAATCCAGCGTCATGTGGTTTTGCCGGTCCTGAAGAAGGCCAACCATACCAATGGCGGGTGTAGGAAGAACAGGGCCACCATTCGGTGAGTGATTGTAAAAACTGACGTTTCCACCGGTAACCGGCGTATCGAACTTGTTACAGGCAGCAGTCAACCCTTGGATGGTATTGACAAATTGCCAATAGACTTCCGGATTCAAAGGATTACCAAAATTCAGGCAATTCGTTATGGCGGTGGGCTCTCCACCGGAACAAACAATGTTTCGTGCGGCCTCTGCCACAGCGATAGCCGCTCCATTAAAGGGATCTGAATACACATAAGAAGCATTGCAGTCGGTCGTCAGGGCCAGCGCCTTTTTAGTGCCCTTTATTCGGGTAATGGCAGCATCGGAAGGTTTATTGGTAGTCATGGTGTTGGTTTGTACCATCGAATCATACTGTTCGGTCACCCAATTTTTAGAGGCAATAACAGGGTTGGCTAACAAGCTTTTTCCAACTTCGGCCAAATTTTCAGGGACCGGGATTTGGTTAATATCAAAAGTTTCAATATCCCTTAAATAGTCAGGCGTTTTGGTTTCCCGCTCATAAACAGGGGCTTCACCACCCAGCACCAGTGCCTCCGGAGAGATGTGAGCGACCCTTTCCCCGTTCATAAAGTATTGCAAGCCTTCGGAATGATCTGTTACTTCGCCGATAATGGCGCAATTCAAATCCCATTTATTGAAAATGCCTTCCACGATATTCTCTTTTCCTTTTTCTACCACCACGAGCATCCGTTCCTGGGATTCGGAAAGCAGAATTTCTGTGGCATTCATATCCTTTTGGCGTAGGGGTACCCTGTCCAGGTAAACATGCATTCCTGCACCTCCTTTTTCAGCCATCTCAGAAGTGGAGCAGCTTATACCCGCAGCCCCCATATCCTGCATTCCTACTACAGCCCCAGAATGAATGGCTTCCAGTGTAGCCTCCAATAAAAGTTTTTCCTGAAAAGGATCACCCACTTGCACAGCCGGTAAGTTTTCCGAAGATTCCTCTGTGATATCCTCCGAAGCGAAAGTTGCTCCATGAATACCGTCTTTACCGGTAGCAGAGCCGACAATGTAAACCGGATTGCCCTTTCCCTCGGCCTTAGCCGAAATGGTATTTCCGACATCTACCATACCCACAGACATGGCATTAATGAGTGGGTTCACGTTATAGCTTTGGTCAAAATATATTTCACCACCTACTGTAGGCACACCAAATGAGTTACCGTAGTCACCGATACCCTTTACCACTCCTCTAAGCAAATGCTGGGTTTGGGGACTATTCAAATCTCCGAATCTTAATGAATTCAATGCGGCTACCGGACGAGCCCCCATAGTAAAAATATCGCGATGAATACCCCCTACGCCTGTAGCAGCTCCCTGATAAGGTTCAATGGCTGAAGGGTGATTATGGGATTCCATTTTGAAGGCTACGGCCCGACCGCCTCCAATGTCTACTAAGCCTGCATTTTCTTCACCAGCTTCGGCTAAAATGTGTTTTCCTTGTTTGGGCAAGGTTTTTAACCAGGCAACCGAATTTTTATAACAGCAATGCTCGGACCACATGACTGAGAACATGCCAATCTCCGTAAAATTAGGCTTGCGCCCCATTAAGGCTATTATTTTTTCAAATTCATCGGGAGTTAATCCCAATTCGGTAGCGTTATCGACAGTGACCTCCGAGTACTCCAATCCTATTATTTTTGTGGGTTCAATTTCTTACATGACTGTTCAAAATTACAATGAATTCCTTAAATTCACCGAGCTTTAAGGGTTCATTTATTGAGCCGGAGAGCACTAAATCTCTGTATTTTATGCCACTGATTTACCACAAGCAGTTGCCTTATCAAACCCAGATGGGGGTATGGAAGGTTGAAGAAACCATTGAAGACTTGAAAAGCAGACTCATTTTGGATGAGGATGAGCTGGCATTTTACAACACCTTAAATAAAGGTAAGAGGAACCTGCATTGGCTAAGTGGCCGGGTTTTAATAAGGAGCTTGCTCAATACCAATCATTTCATTGAAGTCCGGAGTGACGAATGTAATAAGCCCCATTTAGTGAATTTTGACTACGAATTGTCTATCTCCCACTCCCATGATTACGCAGCGGTAATCATCAGCAAAAAAAGGGTGGGAATTGACATTGAAGCAATACGACCGAAAATTAAACGGATTGCCCATAAATTCCTGAGAGAGGAAGAACAGGCAATGCTCTCGGACAATGAGGAAAAGGCCGTTAAACAAATGTATGTGATCTGGACCGGGAAGGAGGCTTTGTATAAACTTTATGGCAAAAAACAACTTAATTTCCGGGACCACATGCACTTTGAAAAGTTTGAATTGGGCTCTCCTGCCCAAGTAAGAGCCCATTTAGAGAAAAATGATTGGCGTAAATCATTTCTGGTAACATTCGAAGAGTTAGATGGATACATGATGGCTTATAGCATTGAGGATGAATAATTCCTTACCGCTTTAATCAAAAAAAAGGGGAAGTTTTCATTCCATTAAGCCACCTAACTCAGTTTCTGAAGGGCATGCCACCACCTTTCTGGTATTTCATCACTTGAGGCCGCCAGGTAGTCTTCATAAGCGCAGGGGATAATGGCCTGATCCTTAAAATAGGGGTCATAATTTTCTATAGGCACTCCCATCCACCAGCGATCCGTCTTTCTGCTTTTATAAAAAACAATCTTATGATCCTGTGCTTTAAGGGTGGTAATGTATTTGTAGAAATTCTCGCTATTTTCCTGGGGATGCTCCCGTTCTCGGCTTAAGTAACCAAAAACAAAATGCCAGATCATTTGTGCAATTAGTTGGGCCGTTTGGCCTTCCCTGTCGAAAGCAGCATTGTATTCATAAAAACCAATGGAAGTAATATTTTCACTTAAGCCTGCAAATTTGGAAAGAAGACAAGCTTCCTCTCCATAGAAACCATTTGGGGCCGGGTGATTATTGCCCGGTGCATCACTTTGACGAATACTGCCAATGTCAAAACTCAGGAAATCCCCGTGCCGGATCACAGGTTCGATATTTTTCATGTTATCCCTTATCTTACCAACTCGGTAAAGGTCAAAATACATATCCTGGAAAGTTTCCATCTGACTATTCCCCACAAAATAATGCTGAAGCCCCAAAAAACTCATATTAAAAAGGTAGGAAGGGTCTCTGAGCAGGATATCTTGAAGGAATGTTTGGGGTTTTAAACGGTTTACTTCCTCATCCGTAAAATCTATTCGATTATCCACGGTCACAAGGTTAACCATCCGATCCAGGGATTCATAAGCCAGGTAATTCAAATAAGTAATTTCCTGGGACCCTCCCATTATCACAGGACATGCTCCAAGGTCCAGGAGCTCACTTAAAGCAAAGCTTAAGGCTTCTACTTTTTTATCATCATTTTTATCCAACACATAATTGCCGGCATCGACAAGGTTTGAAGCCCATTCATCAATTTTCAATTCATAAAAAAAATTTCGTATCCAATCAGGAGAATTGTCCTCAGGGGAAGTTTTTATCCCCAAGATCACCAGATCTTTATCCTTGATTTCAGGGGTCTGGTTTTCACTGTGTTTTTTAATCAAATTGCCTACATTAAAAACTTTCCCGTCATTGGTTTCTTCATTGAAAACGGCCGTATTGACAGGTTCAAAAAAATGATGAAGCTCCATAGTGCACGAAAATAATTAGGTAAGGAAAACGGTTTTGGCTTGTAAATTTACATTAATCTAAAGAAGTAGACTTATTCCAGAACATATTTCACCTTAAAGGACTTTTTCAAGGGCAATGGTATAAGCGGTTTTCATCATCTCCTTTCCTTCAGGGTTTTCCTCATGTAACTCTGAAATGGCATGCCTTATGGTGTTTGACACATCTGAAAAAATGGCTTCGTCTTCTATGGAAATTCCGGATTGCATGAGATACGCAAATACCCTGGCTATGCCAAGATTGGCAATGAAATCAGGAATGACATTGAACTGTTGGTCGGCAAATTCCGCTACAGGCCCGTAAAAAATTTCACTATCCGCAAATGGCACATTGGCACCACAGATAATGACTTTCAAGCCATTCCGCTGAAGTCGCTCCAGTTGATCCTTATGTAACAATCGCGATGCGGCACCGGGGATTAAAGCGTCAGAAGGTAAATCCCAAACCTTAGCCTGGATCTCTCCATAATCCAATTCTATATCATCAGGATTTAATTGGTTGCCCTTTTTATTGCGAAAGAGGTGTTTGACCTCTTCAAAACCCAGTCCTTCCTTTCTTATAATACCCCCATCCCGGTCCACTACACCAATAATTTTTGCCCCGTTATAGGCTAAGTAATAGGCAGCAGCAGAGGAAACATTACCCCATCCCTGAATGATGACTTTTTTGTTGTTAAGCTGATCATTGTATAGATCAAAAAAATGTTCAGTAGCTTTAGCCACCCCATAACCAGTAATTAAATCTGCAATCGTGAAATTTTTAGAAGGATCGGGGGTATAGGCTTGATCTTTAACGATTTTGGTCACGCCTTCATTCAATTGATGAATTTTCTTTTTCTTATCATCGTCATCCGGGCAGAAACGCCCTATCAAAACCCCTTCTTGCGGATGTTCAACGCCATATTTCCGGGTTATAGGGATCACTTCTTTCATTTCATCCACATTGAGGTCTCCTCCCGTTCCATAGTAATGCTTCAACAGTGGACTTACAGCCTGGTACCACCTTTCCAGCACCCCTTCCTTGCGGGCATCATTAGGGTCAAAATTTATCCCTGACTTGGCTCCGCCAATAGCAGGCCCGGAAACAGTGAACTTGATCTCCATGGTTTTAGCCAGTGAGACCACTTCGTATTTATCCAGGCCTTTTCGCATACGGGTTCCACCACCGGCAGCCCCCCCTTTAAGTGAATTTAAAACCACCCACCCCTGGGCTTCAGTTTCCGGATCGTTCCATTCAAAAATGATTTCCGGTGATTGGTCCGCAAATTGTTGAAGAAGTGCCTTCATATTGGAATTTGACATGAATAAGTCCTTTTAAAAACAGGTGCAAAAGTATGAAAAGAATTAATGGGTTACTTAGTATCGTAATAAAGGATTTAAATCGGAGGCGTCTCCAAATTTTACTTCCCCCGATAGCATTCAATTGATTATAACCGCTCATGTTAATGGAATTACTAATTTTGCCTGTTTAATAAATAACCTCGACTGTCTATAAACTAATGCTTTGGCCTACTTTTTATGAAGTTGTTCGCCTCTAATAACATATATTTTTTTCTCAGAAATCTATTATTTTTAGCACTTGGCGTTTTGATTCTTTATTTGGTTTTCAGGGGAGTAGATACTACCAAAGTGATAAACCAATTAAAAGGCGTAAATTATTGGTGGTTAATATTTCCTAAAATTTTCTCAACCATAGCCCATTTCTTAAGGGCACTGCGCTGGAGGCTCGTTCTAAACACTTTAGGGTATTACCCTTCCAAGTTAAATACTTTTTTTGCTGTCCTAACTGCCTATTTCACAAACCTGGGTTTACCCAAACTTGGGGATTTCTTCCGATGCTGGGCTTTAAAACGTACCGATGAAATTCCTTTAAATGTTTCCCTTGGTTCAGTGATTGTGGAAAGATCGATAGATTTCCTCACCCTATTTGGTTTATTATTTGGTGTGTTAATCGCAAAATTTGAGATGGTAGGCAATTTCATCATGAATAACATCATTGAAAATATTGCCAGCAAATCATCCCATTTTATAACAGAATACCAGATAACCCTGATAGTACTCCTAATTCTGGCCATATCCGGATTATTCATCCTGTTCATTTTCAGAAGGGCCTTTCGTCAAACTTTCCTTTACCAAAAAACAAAAAGTTTTTTCAAAGGTATATGGGAAGGAATTCTTGCTTTGGTCCGAATGGAAAATAAGTGGAAGTTTCTGGTAATGACATTTTTCATGTGGGTCCTCTATTACCTGCATTTCCAATTCATGTTTCAATCTTTAGCCGCCACTTCAGAAATTAGTGCGGGTAACGGTTTATTTGTTTTTACCGTAAGTGGTTTTGGTATGGCTGCCCCTATCCAAGCCGGAATAGGTGCTTACCATTGGATTGTTTCTGAAGGGCTTCAGGTTTTAGGTTATTTGGAAGATGTTTCCCTGGCTTTTGCGGTTGCTACTCACGGAGCCGGGGTAATTTACAAGTTATTGATGGGGGCTTTTGCATTGGTTTTTATTTTAGTGACTACCGGCAAAGTAATTATCAAAGAAAGAAAAGCTATAATAAAAGAATAAGAGGATGTACCCATTACGGACAAAATTATATTAATACCTCACGGATAATTAACACGGTAAAGATGTATTTAAAAAAGCCTATTTTTCTTCTATCCTCAGAAAGAAGCGGATCTAACCTTTTAAGATCCATATTCAGGGCTCATTCTAATATTTCAGCCCCCTCTCCTCCTCATTTACTAAATGCTTTTTATCCCTTGCTCCCTTATTATGGAGATCTTAATGAAAAGGAAAATTTTTTCAACTTATGCCATGATACGGTCAAAGTTCTTAACAGTCAATTGACAAAATGGAATAAAAGTTTCGAGCCCCGCGAAATACAAGAAAATGCTTCTGTAAGCAACCTTTTGGGAATAATGGATTATGTGTATGCCAAAGCCGCAGAGGAGGAAGATAACGGTGACCGGTTATTCTTTAAGGAAATCAATACCCAGGAATATGCTTTTCAACTTTTAAATGGTTTCCCGGATGCCCAATTCATTTACCTGATCCGTGATCCAAGGGATTTTGTCTTATCTTCTATCAATAGCCCGAATCATCCGGGTGATATGGAGTCATTCGCCACTGACTGGAAGAATGAGCAACAAAAAATATTAGAGATATATACGGACCTCTTGGTTCAAAGGAAGGTATATGCCATCCATTACGAAGATTTACTCACAAACCCTGAGGCCATTCTCAGAAAACTTTGCGGTTTTATTGAGGAAAGCTTCGAAGATAATATGCTGGAATTTTTTAAGAAGGAACAAACCCAAAAGGAAGCCAATCAAATTAAAAATTGGTCGAATACCCAAAAACCGGTTTTATCCGATAATTTCCAAAAATACCTTAAAAGCTTTTCAAAAGAGGAAATTGCTAAATTGGAGGAGATCGCTTACTATGAAATGATGCTTACGGATTATCCTTTAACGTCAGACCTCCCCAAGCATTCATCCAAAACCGGATTAACAGAAAATATCAAAAAAGGTTTGCAACTCATCCGGAAATTGGTTACCGGTAAAACCATGTCTTTAAAGGAGATGAAAACCCGCAAAAACCAGATTCAAACGCGAAATCAAATAAAACAGAATTTGATGGAGAATGCCTCTCCTATTCTTAAAAGGCAATTTTCCAATTATTCGGCTTAAACAACATTAGCCCTAAAATTCAGGCAACTACCCTTTATATGCATTCACCTTATCAATAACCCATTCCACTTCATTATCCGTTAATTCGGGAAACA
>CAZJWK010000014.1:0-6015 GCA_964549595.1 uncultured Sphingobacteriales bacterium
GCAGACTTTTTATTACTCAATCAAAACTTCTTAAAATCTTTTCCACAAAATTCATAGTAGAACCTTAGTTTTAATCAGTATTTTCTTGATCGAGTAAAATGGTAAAAAGGGATTTGCTAAAACCATACCGGGTTCGTCTAAATTGTACAAAACAGAAATACAAATTATTTTTTTATTAGATTGCTGCTTAGATAATAAACAGGTTAATACCATTTCAAACATGCTCCCTTATGAACCGCAGGGAATTTTTAAAGACCATTGCTTTCAGTACGCTTGCCTGGGGATTGGCTTACCCGACCGGTCGAGGCAATCCCTATAAAGGTCCATTGATCACTAAAACCATATCTTCTACCGGCAAGTCCATTCCGGTTATCGGCATGGGTACCTGGCAAACCTTTGATGTGGGGCAAGATACAAACCTACGAAAACATCGATCCAAGATCCTTGAAACGTTTTTCAAAGAGGGCGGAGGAATGATCGACTCCTCTCCGATGTATGGCTCATCCGAATCTGTGGTGGGTTATGGACTAAACCGCCTAAATTACCCTGATGGCTTGTTCCCAGCAACCAAAATCTGGACATCCTCCACGGAGCAAGGTAAAGCCCAGTTTCAGCAGTCCTTGAATCGATGGGGGGTAGAAACTTTGGACCTCGAGCAAGTGCACAACATGGTAAACTGGGAAAACCACCTGGAGACCTTATTTCGCTTGAAAGCAGAAGGTAAAATTGACCATGTGGGTGTAACCACCTATGGTGGCTACAGCCATGGCCAATTGGAAAAGATCATGAAAAACCAGCCGCTGGATTTTATTCAGCTGACCTACAATGTGGAAAACCGCAAAGCCGAAAACCGGATATTACCTTTAGCCCAGGAAAAAGGTGTGGCTGTGATAGCCAATCGCCCCTTTGGGGGCGGCCCGTTGATAGACCGGATGCAACGGCACCCTTTTCCATCCTGGGGCAAAGAGCTGGATTGTGCCAATTGGCCGCAGTTGTTATTGAAATTCATTGTTTCGCATCCTGCCCTCACCTGTGCCATCCCGGCTACTACTCAGATCATCCACATGCAGGAAAACATGGGGGCATGCCACGGTCGCTTATTAGAGCCCAAAGAACAGGAGCGGATTGTAAGGTACGTGGGGAAGTTGTAGATATTATGAATATTTTTTACCAACCGGATATCCCAGCCAATACAACTTTGTTGCTCTGCCTTTCAGGGTACCCTTTTCCCATTGGTAATCGGTAGCACTTAGTCCTTCAAGCAATTCATCCATATCACTTAAAGTATAGGTGCGAGCATTGGAGACGGCCCCGTCCCAGGCAAAACAGTGGAATGACAGGAATCAAGTAGGTAAAAACAATTTTTTGGCAGGTCATAAGCCGCGTAGCCAATAAGGGAATCATGATTGGTCTTCAAATTAAAAGAGATGGATGCCTTTCATGGGGCTAATTCAAGGGTGAAGGAGGTAAATGGTTGTTAAAAATCATAGGTCCGTTTGGACTCCGGGATTTGTTCTACTTTTTCGATGTTTTGAAGCATTTTGTCCAGGGTTTGGTAAAAGGCTTTGAAGTCAGGTTTCTCACCGAAAAACACATCTTCCACCAAATCAACTTCATTCATGGATTTTAATTCCGTAATCATGTTTTTGGCTTTCAGGAGGTATTCTGCTTCATCCTCGCAATCCGAAGCCAGTACACCAAAATGTACTGTAAGATCATGATTGAAATTTTCCGCTTCCACCAAAATCCCTTGATAAGCTTCATCAGAGAGCAAATCCGTATCCATTTTACCAATATGATATTTTAAGTATCAAATATAAAGCTTTTACTTTTGCGGATGCCCTTCAGGCAATGTTCCGTAAATGTTTTTGTAAGCCTGAACAAGCGGTGTTAAGGGTTTATATTTGGCATCTTCAAATGCTTCCTCGTAATGTTTATCCAGATCTTCCTGAAACCTCCTAAATTCTTCATCTTCTTGTTCCTTTTCCAATTGATGCTTCATCTTTTCTTCAGGGTTGTATTGCTCAGAGTCATCCTTTTTATCCCCGGCATCTTTGTTAAAATCAACCAGGTAAGTTCTGGGAAAGGCGTAATGCCAGTCGCAGCCGGTTGCTTTCAATTTTTGGAAAATGAATTCATAAATTGGCTTTAAATCAGCCCGGTTTTTTACCCAAATACTGCCCATGTAAAAATCCATGTAATCGTAGGAACCTTGTTGCTTAGGGTAATTCATGTTGATGAATTCCGCAAGGAAACGCCCGCTTCCTCTGAATGATCCAAGATCATAGCTTTTGCCGTCATCCGCGATTACCTCATGGTTATTGGAAAATATATCGTAAACAGCAAGGCCGAATACATAGATGAATTCTTCAAAAGCATCCTCCTCAGTAATGTCATTCAGGTCATCCTGTTCAAAATCATCGATGGATAGCTTTTCGATATCTTCCCGTGACTTGTTGTTCAGTCTATTAATATTTTCCCGCATTTGCCGGGTTTCGTTGTATTGTTGGCGGGGAGTCGGGTGCAATAAATGAATGTAGGGCGAATTCACCCAGCCTTCGGGAGCAATCGTTTTATACAAGTGATCAGCATCCCGAAAAAGGAATTGAAGCATCTCAATGCACTCCTTATTAGTTTTCGATGATTGACCCGTATCCATAACAAGAGCTATTTTAAGCCGATTAGCGGTGCTATTCCATTTAAATACAGCCTTAACCTATTTTTTGATCCCAAATTCCTGCTACTGGGAATCAGTCTGCTTATTCCAATAGCTTTTTCCTGATCTGCATTTGCCTCAAGCTGGTAATTTACCAATTGCCAGTCTTTGTTTGCAAGGAAGCAGTTGCCTTAAAAGTATTTTTTTTATGATTTACATCAATTGCTTCTTGCATTAACAATTGCCCTTCCCGGCTAACATTTTCATAAAAAGGCGTTTTATTATGTTTTTCCTCCCACGCTTTTTTAGTGAATACAATTGGGCTAATGATGATACCTGTCTCAAACTCAATGTCATAAAGGGGATACTTAACCCGTTTTTCATCGGTCCGGGTAATAGAAGCTTTATCCAGTAATACCACTAAATCAATATCCGACAATTCATGGCTATCACCCCTTGCCTGGGAACCGTACAGTATTACGGTGGCATCCGGGGCTATTTCATGAATAGTCTTTTCAATCCGTTTTAATAAAGCATTGTTGACAGGCATTCAATCAATTTTTTGTAGTCAAGTCAGACAAATTTAACAAGCCTCCGGCACTTTTCATTTGTTCTGGATTTTTTGGAGAATTTACATTTTTATGAAGTGCGTTAAGGAAATCTTCCCAATCCTCTGTTTCCCCATTTTCTATTTTTTGCAGACCACTTTCCACTTATTGTTTCTGGGCATCCGTCAATTCATTCCAAAAGTCCTTTTCCACTTTTTCCATCATATCCCACAGTTTATGCAGCAATGCTTGTTTCTTAGTAGCAAGGATTTGTTTTATAAGGTAGGTTTTAACGCTTTGGTACCCACAGCCATTTTTAACAAAAAATCTGTTGTCAAAATGTCTAACAAAAAGTTTTTTGTCATTCAACTTGTAAACCCAAAGATTACCGAATACAAACCCAGAAACCGAACACCAACAATTTTTTCTCCACTCAGCACCAGAGGTTTATCCTCCCGCGGTCTTTCATTTTCCTTCTTGGTTCTTTGGCCTTAAACTCACTCATTATTCATTCCTTCTTGTCATGATGTAGTTCGTAAAGGCATTAATAAGCGAAAATTCAGAACCCTTCCTATTGGCTTAAAAACGGTTTATTTAATGGCTCATTTACAGCGACTTTATTGTAATGATTGTGGGCTCACCCGCCAGGAGGCGGTAAAATTTGCAGACGAAAAAAAAGTTACACCCGTGTCTTCCAACGATTCGTGATTACCCTACTTTATGAGATGACTGTTTTGGACCTTGCCGCTTGACTCTTATACCTCAACACTTTACCCCTCCCCTTTTAAAACAACGTATTTTATGGCGTACCCCGATATCACAGCCCCACCTATGTGTAAAGCAAATTGGTAAAATAAGGGCTTTTTAAGTTCCTAATCTATTCCAAACCCCCTGTTAATGTTTTATGCTCAAAGGCATGAAATACAACCAAAGATCGAACAAAAACAAAGAATAAATATCTGTTTAGTCATTGCCTTTTTGCTTATTAAGGTAATAGGAAATATCACTGACGTACTGCTCAAAAGCTTTTACTCCTTTTTGCGTAATTTTGCAGGTTGTTTCGGGCATGTTATCCTTAAAATGTTTATCCACTTCAATATAGCCTGCTTCTTTTAGCTTTTTGATCTGAACACTTAAATTCCCTTTACTAGCCCCAGTATTGTCCAATAGGTAATTGAAATTGGCTGATTCTACACCTACCAAAAGAGAAATAATGGCCAACCTAAGCTGGCTATGAAGTAAAGGGTCCAGGTTTTTAAACATTAAGTAGCTTCCGCTTTTTGGTTTTTGACTCTACTCTGAAGCATATAACCGGGAATCAGATAACCAACCAAAACTGACAGTCCCAATAGCAGCAGTTGCCATTCCGGTAAAAATATGCTTACAGCGCCTATAATCCAACTAAAAACACCCCCTACGATCAAGGGTTTAAATTTCAAGCAACCTCCCGAAGTAAAAATGGCTAAGCCGATCAAAACCATAATGGAAGGGTTGATCAGAAGTTCGTTTCCGGTTGAAATGGTAATAAAGAGCATTAACAGCAAGGTAATCACAAAAGCACTCCACAAATAACGCTGAATAGTATCAAAATAAGTCGTCACCTTGCTGGGTCCACCCTTTTTGCTTCCATAAATCATAGCAATAACGCCGCCAATGGGCATAATAACAGGCCACGGCAAAAAAGGATAATTAAATGTTGTGAAATTTAATAAGCCAAAGTGTATCAAGCTTGAAGCCAAAACCAACCAACCCCACAATAAATAATGAAACCCATTTTCTTTTACCCCTGATTTGGCATTTTCAATCATTTGTTCAATAACCTGAAGGCTTTGTTTTTCGTCAAATTGTTCCATGGTCTAAAATTTTTGATTGATGTCTCAAAATTAAACTAGTTTACTTTGTAAACCAAACTTTTTTTTACCAACTTTCAAATAAGTCTTTAGAAATTTTGCTTACAGAAATTAAAAATCCACCACCTATTTCAAATGAAACTAAAGTTTCTGGATAGCTAACACGATAAAATTCAATACTTATATTAAACCCAAGATCTTTTGTCTTGGCTCTTTTCTCTCCCCCTTAATTCCTAACTTTGCCTCCTTTAAAACAGGGCAACTTATTATGGAGTTATCCCAAAGTTATGATCCTTCTAAGGTAGAAGACCGCTGGTACCAACATTGGCACAATAAAGGCTTCTTGAATTTCGTCTCCGATAGGCGGCTTCCCAATAAAGGTATGCCCGGATTAAAAGCTCAAAAACTTTTTAGCCTTAAAAACTTGTTTTTGTTTTATCAAATTTATAAATGAAAAAGACTTAAATCAGGATTATGGGAGCCACTGTAAATAAAGCCATTGCCGAAGCAAAAGGTAAAACGCAAGAAGCCTACAATGATTATCGAAAATTAATGGAATCGGACATTGACCAATATCTGGACTCAGGTAATGAGCTTAAGGTGGATCTGAAACCTTTAGTAGATTTTTATAAGCAATTAAACAACGATTTGCTGAGACAAATCAATGCAGGTGAAATCACGTTAACAGCGCAAAATGTTAATCAATTTGAAATTGAAATCAATGCTTTAATTCAGGTAAGTAAGGACTTGCAAGAGGTACTGGAAAACAGTCCTTTTTATCCCATAATAAAAACATTAATATGGGAGTTTGCTGAGCAAATTCACCTACTTGAAGAAACGGTTGAAGATTTCAAGGACAAACTGGAATTTTCTCAGGACCAGGAAATTAAAGACCTACTCAGCTAAAAAACCTATTTTGAATTTCTTTTGTACTCACGAGTTCTATAAAACCTTTAAGGAA
>CAZJWK010000014.1:6115-9095 GCA_964549595.1 uncultured Sphingobacteriales bacterium
AAGAAAAACTGGAGAAAAAGGAGTATCAAAGCCTTTTGAAATCTTTCAGAGACCAAAGAGCTAATGGTGAACTTATTCCGTTAGATTTAGCAACCGGTGAAATCAAAATCAGGTAAAAATAGTCGGGCGTACAGTTATCAATTAAATCACACGGAAGGCATTATTTCCATCCCAACATTTCACCCCCACAAACTTATTACCACCTATTACTATTTATTACAAATTATTATCTATTCCATCTTGAATCTTTTGTCTTGGCTCTTTTCTCTCCCCCTTAATTCCTAACTTTGCCTCCTTTAAAACAGGGCAACTTATTATGGAGTTATCCCAAAGTTATGATCCTTCTAAGGTAGAAGACCGCTGGTACCAACATTGGCACGATAAAGGCTTCTTCAATTCTGTTCCTGATGAGCGGGAACCCTTTACCATCGTCATGCCCCCTCCGAATGTGACGGGAGTACTACATATGGGGCATTTGCTTAACAATACTTTACAGGACGTGCTCATTCGCAGGGCGAGGCTTAATGGCTACAATGCCTGCTGGGTACCCGGTACCGACCATGCCTCTATTGCGACTGAAGCCAAGGTTGTGGAGATGCTTAAGGAAAAAGGCATTGAAAAATCCGAACTTACCCGTGAGCAATTCCTGGAGTATGCCTGGGAATGGACAGAGGAATACGGGGGCATCATCCTCCAGCAACTTAAACGAATCGGGGCTTCTTGCGACTGGAACCGGACTCGCTTTACGATGGAGGAGGATCTTTACAATTCGGTCATTAAAGTATTCGTAGACCTCTACCGAAAAGGCTACATCTACAAAGGCGTTCAAATGGTTAACTGGGATACGCAGGCCCAGACCGCCCTTTCGGATGAAGAGGTCAATTACAGTGAGGTTGAGTCAAAAATATACTATGTCCAATACCCGATTAAGGACTCCGATGAGACCATTACCATTGCCACAACCCGACCAGAGACAATCCTGGCGGATACAGCCGTGTGCATCAATCCCAATGATGAACGCTATCAGCATCTAAAAGGTAAAAAAGTCATCATTCCGCTTGTTAACCGGGAAGTGGAGCTCATCGAGGATGATTATGTGGACATGGAGTTCGGAAGCGGTGCTTTGAAAATCACCCCCGCCCATGACCCCAATGACTACGAATTGGGTAAGAAACATAACCTCGAAATCATTGATATTCTAAACGATGATGGTTCGCTGAATGACCAGGCCCGGATTTTTGTCGGCTATGACCGCTTTGATGCCCAGAAAGCAGTGGCTGAGCAACTCAATCAAGAAGGCTACTTACAAAAGACAGAAACCATCCAGAATAACGTTGGCTTTTCTGAGCGAACAGACAGTGTCATTGAGCCCAAGCTTTCTAACCAATGGTTCTGCCGGATGAAGGAAATGGCCAAACCGGCCCTGGAAGCGGTGATGAACGATACCATTGGCTTTTATCCGGCTAAGTTTAAGAATATTTACAAAAACTGGATGGAAAATATACAGGATTGGTGTATTTCCCGGCAGTTGTATTGGGGCCATCGCATTCCGGTTTATTATTTGCCTGAAGGGGATTTTGTGGTAGCTGAAACGGAGGAAGAGGCTTTGAAACTGGCTCAGGATAAAACCGGGAATAAAAACCTCACTATCGATGACTTAAAGCAGGATGAAGATGTCCTGGACACCTGGTTTTCTTCTTGGCTTTGGCCCATTTCCGTATTCAATGGCATTTTAGAACCGGGCAATAAAGAACTAAAATACTATTATCCCACGGATGTCCTGGTTACTGCACCTGAGATTATCTTTTTCTGGGTAGCCCGCATGATCATGTCCGGTTACGAATATGAAGGCCAACGCCCATTTGGTAAGGTGTACTTCACGGGTATCGTGCGGGATAAATATGGCCGGAAGATGTCCAAATCGCTGGGCAATTCGCCTGACATTTTCCGGATGATTGACGATTACGGGGCAGACGGAACCCGGTTTGGCGTGTTGATCAGTTCCCCGGCCGGGAATGATTTGCTATTCGATGAAAAATTGTGCGAGCAAGGCCGGAATTTTTGCAATAAAATCTGGAATGCCCTCAAGCTGGTCAAAAGTTGGGAAGATAATGGCAAAGTAAAGGATGACAAATTAGGCCAAACCACCCATAGCCGCTATGAAAAAGCCATACAACTTTTTCAGCATAAGCTTTACGCCACGTTTGATAAAATAGCAGCAAATTACGAAGATTTCCGTATTTCCACTATTCTGACCGATATCTACAGGCTTTTTTGGGAAGATTTCTGCTCCCATTACCTGGAATGGGTCAAGCCCGGTAAAGAAGAGTCCATAGATCCTGCCACCCATGAGCAAACCTTGTTCTTCTTTGAGGAACTTCTAAAGTTGTTACATCCTTACATGCCTTTCATCACGGAAGAAATATGGCATCAGCTCAGGGATCGCTCAGCCGATGATTGTCTGATAGTTGCTGAATATTCTTCGTCACGCCCCTATGAAAACAACATGCTGGATCAATTTGACAAGCTCAGGGAAGTCATTACCGGCATCCGGAATTTCAAATCGGAGAATGACATCAAACCAGGCAAAACCATTGACATTCAAGTTCATGCCGACCGTGAAGATTTTTACCGGACTTACGAACCTATCATTCTACGAGCTGCAGGGGTGAATAGCCTGGAAATTGTGAACCAGATCACCGATAGCCAGAATACAGTGCTGGTCGGAAAGGATGAAATCCAGTTTTTAGTGGAGGAAGTTGTTGACTTGGATACCCAGCTTCAACAATTGGAAGAAGAAAAAGCTTACAATGAAAAATTCCTTCAGGGCGTGATGAAGAAGCTCAACAATGAGGGCTTTGTCAATAACGCCAAACCGGAAGTAGTGGAGAAAGAAAGGCAGAAAAAGCGGGATGCGGAGGAGAAGATCCGGAAGCTGGAGGAAAATATTGCCAGGCTTAGGGAGACACAAGATGCAAGA
>CAZJWK010000014.1:9195-27344 GCA_964549595.1 uncultured Sphingobacteriales bacterium
AATGGAAGAAAAAGCCCTCATCGTTGACTTTGGATCCCAGTATACCCAACTCATAGCCCGTAAAGTAAGGGAGTTGAACATCTATTGTGAAATTGTGCCGGCCGATTCCTTACCGATCAAGGAAGATCACATCAAAGGGGTTATTTTATCGGGGAGTCCGTATTCCATATTAGATGACCAGTCCCCGAAGTTTGATTTACAGGAGGACTTACCACAGGTCCCTTTACTTGGGATTTGTTACGGCGCTCAATGCATGGCCTATTTTGACGGAGCCCAGGTAGAAGCCTCTCAAACACGGGAATATGGACGGGCTTACCTGGAAAACATGGCCCATAATTCACCTTTCCTGAAAGGCATCCAGGAAGATTCTCAAGTTTGGATGTCCCATGGTGACAGTATCTTAAGCTTACCTGACCATTACAAGGTTTTGGCTAAGAGTGAGCGTGGCAACATCGCTGCTTTCCAAAGGGATGAAGAAAACACCTTTGGCATTCAGTTTCATCCGGAAGTTACCCATACGCAAGAAGGCACCAAAATCCTTCAGAACTTCCTGGTGGATATTTGCGGCTTTCAGCAGGAATGGACGCCTGCTCATTTTGTGGAAGAAACCGTTAACCAGCTAAAGCAGCAAATCGGTAAGAGTAAAGTTGTAATGGGGCTTTCAGGTGGAGTGGATTCCTCCGTTGCTGCCGCATTGATCGACAAAGCCGTTGGGGACCAGTTGTATTGCATATTTGTTGATACCGGCTTATTACGCAAAAACGAATTTGATGAGGTCCTGGCCTCCTACAAAGATACGGGACTTAACGTCAAAGGCGTGGATGCCAAAGATCGCTTTTATGAGCGGTTAAAAGGCGTTTCCGATCCGGAAGAAAAGCGTAAGATCATTGGCAATACTTTCATAGAAGTTTTTGATGAAGAAGCGCATAAGATCGAAGGGGTAAATTATTTGGGACAAGGCACCATTTATCCCGATGTCATAGAATCCCAAAGTACCAAAGGTCCCTCCTCCACTATCAAATCCCATCACAATGTAGGCGGATTGCCTGAAAAAATGAAGCTGGATGTGGTAGAACCTTTGAATACTTTGTTCAAGGATGAAGTCAGAAAAGTTGGCCGGGAATTAGGCCTTTCCGAAGCTATCATTGGCCGTCATCCTTTTCCTGGCCCGGGCTTAGCGATTCGCATTTTAGGGGATGTAACCCCCGAAAAAGTAGCCATGCTTCAGGAAGCTGATCACATTTACATCCAGGAAATGATCAATCAAGACTTGTACGATGAAGTATGGCAGGCCGGTGCTGTACTGCTGCCTGTTCATTCAGTTGGGGTCATGGGGGATGAACGCTCTTATGAGCAGGTTGTGGCTTTACGAGCTGTGCAATCTCATGACGGTATGACGGCTGATTGGGTGCATTTCCCCTATGAATTCCTTGGTAAAGTTTCCAATAAAATCATCAACCAAGTTAAGGGAATTAACCGGGTGGTATACGATGTCAGTTCTAAACCGCCGGCAACAATAGAGTGGGAGTAAACCCCTGTTTCAATGCTTAAAAAACCAGGTAATCCAGAAAATGCTATGAAACCCTCTAACTACCCTACTACAATATTGATTATCTTTCCCGGCACATAAATCACTTTTTTAACGGATTTTCCGTCTATCCATTTTTGGACTTCCGGAAGCTCCATTATTTCTTGCTCTACTTCTTCTTTAGGCTTGTCAAGCGGGAACTCTTTTTTAACACGAACCTTGCCGTTGATGGATACCGGATATTGAAAGGTATCCTCCTGGAGCCACCTTTCATCATATTGGGGGCAATCAACCTGGCTTACGGAACCTTCATATCCTAACCATTCCCATAGTTCCTCACACATATGGGGTGCAAAGGGTTCCAACAGGACAACCAAAGGCTCCAGAACCTGCCGTTTTTGACAACCCATTTTATGCAGTTCATTGGTGCAGATCATAAATTGACTGACGCAAGTATTCAGGGAAAAACGGTCAATGTCTTCCTTAACCTGCTTAATGGTTTTATGGAGGACTTTCATTTCATCATTGGATGGCGATTCATCATTCACAGCCAAATTCCCCCCTTTATCAAAAAACAGGTTCCAGAATTTCCGGATAAAACGGTAAACCCCTTCAATGCCATCGGTTCGCCAGGGCTTAGACTGTTCAACCGGGCCCAGGAACATCTCGTACATGCGGAAGGTATCGCAACTGTATTCTTCAATGACCTCATCAGGATTCACTACATTGTATTTGGATTTTGACATTTTTTCAACCTCCCTTCCAACAATGTATTGGCCGGACTCAAGGATAAATTCCGCATCTTTGAAATCCTCCCGCCAATTCCTGAAAGCCTCGATATCCAGTTTATCATTATTGTTTACCAGATGGATGTCCACATGGATGGGTATGGTGTCGTACTCGTTTTTGAGGTTTTTGGAAACAAATTGATTGGTATTTTTTACCCGGTATACAAAAGCAGATATGCCTTCAATCATTCCCTGGTTGATTAATTTCCGAAAGGGTTCCTTTTCGGAAACCCAACCCCGGTCATATAAGAACTTTTGCCAAAACCGGGCATACATTAGATGACCGGTAGCATGTTCAGAGCCGCCCACGTAAAAATCCACTGAGCGCCAAAATTGCTCGCGTTCATCAGACACAAAGGCCTTTTCATTGTGGGGATCCATATACCTCAAAAAGTACCAGCTTGATCCTGCAAAACCAGGCATTGTCTGGGTTTCACGCTTACTTCCATCCGGCCTGTTTACCCATTCTTCATTCCTCGATAATGGCGAGCTGCCATCTTGCATAGGCTGATAAGAATCTACCTCCGGTAAAGTGATGGGTAAGTCGGATTCGTCATCAGGAACAGGCATCCCATTGTAAAACCTTACCGGGAAAGGCTCGCCCCAATACCTTTGCCGGCTGAAGCAGGCATCCCTCAACCGGTAATTGATCTTCTCCCGGCCTGAATTTTTGGCCTCTAAAGCCCTTATGATTTCATGAATGGCTGCTTCCACGCCCATTCCATTCAAAAAGTCTGAATTAATCAATTCGCCTGTTTCATCATCATGGACTTCATCCTTATCCTGCCCGGCTTCTATTACTTTAATAATGGGTAAATCAAATTCCTTAGCAAAAGCATGATCACGGTCATCATGAGCCGGCACTGCCATGATAGCACCTGCCCCGTAGTCCATCAACACATAATCGGCCACATAAACCGGTATTTCATGCCTGGTAAAGGGATGAATAGCGTAAGCCCCTGTAAAAGCACCACTCACATTTGTAAATTCCTGTACCCGTTCGCGTTCTGATTTCCGTTTGGATGCTTTGATGTAGGCATCTACTTCGGCTTTTTGGTCCTCTGTTACAATCTCAGAAATGACCGGATGTTCCGGAGCCACAACCATGAAAGTACAGCCGAAAAGCGTATCCGGACGGGTAGTAAAAACCGCAAGGGGCTCGGAGTAACCTTTCAATTCAAAATTAATTTGAGCACCTCTTGACTTCCCAATCCAGTTTTTCTGGATTTCTTTTATGGAGTCCGGCCAGGTAATATCATCCAGGTCTTGCAATAAGCGTTCGGCATAAGCAGTAATCCGCAAAAACCACTGAGCCATTTTTTTCTTTTCGACCGGGTAACCACCCCTCACTGAATAGCCACTTTGTACTTCATCATTGGCCAGCACAGTACCCAGGGCAGGACACCAATTGACCTCTGATTCTGTTAAATAAGCCAAACGGTAGTGCTGCAAAATACGCTCACGTTCTTCCCGGCTTTTGTTATTCCATTCTTCCGCCGTAAAGGATTCAACAGCATCATGAACCGCATGCACATTCTTATTGCCCGCTTTTTCAAAGGCTGCGATAAGGGTCTCAATAGACTCTGCCCGGTCCTTATGACAGTTATACCAGGAATGAAAAAATTGCAAAAATATCCATTGCGTCCATTGGTAATAATGGGAATCACAGGTACGCACTTCACGCGACCAATCGAAAGATAAGCCCAGTTTTTTTAGCTGTTGACGATACCGTTCAATGTTTTTTTCTGTGGTTAACCCGGGATGTTGCCCTGTTTCAATGGCATATTGTTCCGCAGGCAATCCAAAAGCATCAAAACCCATCGGGTGTAAAACCTCATAGCCCCGGTGGCGCTGATAACGCGAGAAAATATCAGAAGCAATATAACCTAACGGATGACCCACATGTAAGCCTGCCCCGGAAGGATAAGGGAACATGTCTAACACATAATACTTTGGCCGGCCGCTTTCCTCATTGGCTTTAAAAGTCTGGTTTTCTTCCCAGTATTTTTGCCATTTCCTTTCTATTTCAGCAAAACTGGTATTTGCCATGACTTCCCCTGTTTATAATTAATTCGGCGAAATTAGCAAAAAATGGGGATGGTTAAAAAAGCGAAAACCATCCGATATTGGCTTCCGGTTAGCATTTTAAAAGATTCCTTGTTTGATTTCAATCCCAATACGCTATAAACCGAGCTTTTATGGCATTTGGTAAGTTTCCCGGATAAAACCCATTAATTCATTAGGATGAAAAGCTTTATGCGTATTGATGACTTTGAATTCCCCTTTTTCTTCATAAGGATAAAAAACGACCTGGTTTCTACCAAGAATGAAATTGTTAAGCCCTAATCGCCCGCTCTTAAGTTTATTTGACCCTTCATTGACTTTCCGGAGTAACGCTTCCTTTTTTGCGGATTTGAAATAATCCTTGAATTGCACCACTTTGTTTTTATCGAGGTCATAATTAAATCCTAACACATAACAGGATTCCTTTTTCTCAGATGATTCTGAGGATTTACTCCGCCACTCGCAATTTTTAATTTTAACGCTTAGCAAGCCATTCCGGAAATGACGGATCGAAAAATCTGAGCTGTAGTGGACAGGGGTTTTGGGACAAAATCCTTTATTGCCATGCCCTTTCACAAATTCATCCTTAAGTTTTTTCCTCAAAAACCTGTTCAGGGCCTTATCCACTTTCTTACTACTGCAACCCTTAAAAACCGGCCAATGTAACAACAACCGGCATGTATCCTGGCTCGTTTGCTTTTGATACCGAAATTTAACTTTTTTCACTTTACAGGGTTGATGCCGAATGGTAAATGTATCAAGAATTTCCTGACCTTTAAGCGGTAAGCCAAAAAGCATTGCCATTCCTAAAATTATAATCCCGATGTTATTTTTAAAAATGTTTTTAAAATCTATCATCTTTAAAAACTTTCATTTTATAAGTTTCAAAAATAAAACTTTTAATTATTTGTAACAGCCTGAAATGGTCAAAAATTAAGGATTTGAGAAGGTAAATAGCTTTTATCCCTGGAGCAGAGAAGATTTTATTGTTTAGGCTTATTTTTGTGCTTTTTTTGAAAATAGTAATCGACAACCGGGTGCATGAAAACAGCTACCAAAACCAAAATTGTCCCTAAATAAAAACGGTTATCCATTTCCTGATTTTCCTGGAAAATCGCAAAAGCCAACAAAATACCGTAAACCGGTTCAAGGTTTATAGTAATGGCATTGGTAAAAGCTGTTAAATGCTTGAGTGCATCAATAGAAAGCACATAAGCAAAGGTTGTACAAAGGATCGCAAGGATTATCAAATAGCCAAAATCCAGACCAGTGGGTATAAAATTCCCTTCCGGAAAAAACCGGAAATAAAACGGTAAAATCAATGAAAGGAATAACCAGCCTCCTCCCAACTCAACGAAAGTTAAGGTCAGGGCATCCTGGCTAACAACCATGTTTTTATTAAGCGTGGCAAAAACCGCAGCAAAAAGCGCTGCCAATAAACCCATTATAATACCGGCTCCTACATTATCAAAATTTGAAAAATAGAAAATCAGATAAATACCCGGTATAACCAATAAGGCCAGAACCATCTCATGCCATTTGAATCTTTTTTTGGTTAAAATGGGTTCCACCAGAGCAGTAAAAAATGAGGCTGTCGCCATGCAACTCAAGGTAACGGACACGTTAGAATATTGAACAGCCCCGTAAAACATTACCCAATGCAGGCTAACGATTATCCCGATACCAATAAGCTCCCAGTACCTTTTAGGGCTCATTGACTTAAGTGACCGCCAAACCTGAGGAATAAAAAGCAAACTAAGGCAAGTAAACAACAGCCTGTACCAAACTATCACGGTTTCGGGTAAATGAATCAACCGGCCTAAAATGGCAGTAAACCCAAACAAAAGGACGGCTATATGAAGCTGAAGGTAAGCCCTTAATTTTCCGCTCAAATGTTCCTTGGCTTTCAATGAAAAATGCAAAAGTACAACTACTTATCCGTAAACCCTTTAAACGGGAATATGTTTAAGCCCTAATTTTGCCGGAAATGCCTTAAAAAACTACAAAATGGATTTAAAGGGAAAAACAGCCATCGTCACTGGTTCGAATGGCGGTATCGGAAATGCCATTGCCGATAAATTATTAAGGTCTGGGGCTCAGGTAGGTTTGCATTACCATAACCATTACCAAAATCTGCAAACCCTTAAAGCCCATTATGGCAATCAAACCGGCTTATTTCAGGCGGATTTGACTGATCCGCATCAATGCCAGGAATTAATTCGGGATTGCTACCGGCATTTCGGTGCTTTGGATACCGTTGTGCATAATGCGGGTGTAGCCCTTCATAGCCCGCTCGAAACAGATTCGGATAAATGGGTCCAGCAATGGGATTTTACCATGGATACCAATCTAAGGGCCTCAGGAATCATGAGCAAAGAAGCCGTTGAAATATTCCAAAAGGAAAATGAAGGAAGACTGATTTTTATTAGCTCCAGGGCTGCTTTCCGGGGAGATACTCCGGAATATTGGGCCTATGCGGCATCCAAAGGGGGGATGCATTCACTGGTCAAGTCCATTGCTCGTTACTTTGGAAAAAATCAGGTAAAGGCATTTGAAGTAGCCCCCGGATTTGTAGACACCCCAATGGCTAAAAATTTCCTTGAGCAATACGGGGAGGATCATGTGAAAGGAGACCTGGCTTTGTCTGAATTAACCAAACCAGAGGATGTGGCTCACTGGGTCGGATTTTTGACAAGCGGAATGGGTGATCATGCAACGGGAACTACTATTGATGTCAATGCGGGTAGCTATATGCATTGATAAAATCCATTTTATTTTCGAAAAAAATTTCATGAAACTTCGAGGTTTAATTGGCTTATTGATAATTGTCTCCGCCAGCAACAGCATTTTTGCTCAAAAGCTTTTAGACGGGGATTTCTGGAAAAAACAAGCATTAAACGATATCATACCTGCCTGGCAGAAACAGGTTTTTGATAAAAAAGATGGAGGTTTTCACGCCCACTTAAAAAGGAACTGGAAGCCCTATAAAAATGAACACCAATATCCGGGAATGATCTCCAGGCAGTTGTTCAGTTTTTCTGCCGCTTATTTGTTAAGCGGGGAAAAGCAATACCTTAACGATGCCAGAAAAACTTTTGATTACATGGTAAGGCACGGGTGGGATAAGACCTATGGCGGATGGTACGATGCCGTTAACGATCAAGGCAGGCCTTTGAAAAGCGCTAAAGATTTGTTTATGCAAACTTATGCCATAAGCGGTTTAACGCTATTTTATGCAGCCACAAAGGATAGCACGGCAATGGCCTATTTGAAAAAATCATACAATATTCTTCAAAAGTACGCCTGGGATGAAGCTTTTAAGGGCTACTACCGGAAATTAAACCGCAATTTATCGGTTGCCAACACAGTAAAGGATTTTTCGCCACAATTGGCTCCGGCTTCCGGTTTTTTAACCTACCTCTATCCCATTAGTCGGAAAAAAGCGTATAAGCGCCAATTTAAAACCCTCATGAACATAGCCTGGGTAAAGATGCGCCATCCCAGGGCCCCATGGATTATGGAAAGTTTTGACAAGAAGTGGCAAATGATCAATGGGCAGAATAAATCCATGAATGTAGGTCACAACCTGGAGGTCGTATGGTTAATGTTAAGGTTGTACCATTTAACGGGTGAAGAAAAGTACAAGCAAAAGGCCTTAACGTTAACCCAACCTTTGAATGAGCAAGCTTTTGATGAAAGCTCGGGCGCCTGGTATCATAAAATTCCGGTAGATAACCCTGAAAACAAAGATTCCACCACCACTTGGTGGGTACAAGCTTATGGCAATATGACTCAGCTTTACCTCTACCGTGTAACAAAGGCTGAGCATTACCTGGAAAGGTTTCGTAAAGGGGCGAATTTCTGGAACAAAGCTTTCCTCGATAAAAAATACGGAGGAACAGTCCTAAAAGCCGATTTGAATGGTAAGGTCATAAAAGGAGACAAAGCCGTCCGTACCAAAACAGCTTATCATGCCATGGAACACGGTCTGCTAAATTATTTGTACTTGAATCTGTGGGTTGCGGAAAAACCCGTAAAGCTGCATTATCACTTGTCCAATACCGAAAAAGGAGAAACATTTTACCCATCATTTCTGGTTGATCCCAAAGTGCGCATTAAGCAAGTTAAAATCAATGGCAGGGATTGGAGCCAATTTGATGCAAAACAAGGGTTTATTTCCCTACCAAAAAGCAAAACCAGCCGCATCCAGGTAACCTTTGAATATCAGTAAATGTTAAGGCGTTCTTCGTGTAATTTCAGACCTCCTGATCTACTCATAAACGAACAGACAGTATGCAAAGACTAAAAATTGCTCACATTAAATTAAGGCCAACACAGATCCTTTTGATGCCTGTTTTCAATGTCCTTTCCTTTTAACTGCAAAAGGACCGAAAGCCAATGCATCCTTTGATGGAATTTTCTGACTCGTTCATATGGGGTGCATCAATATCCAGAATTCATGTCAATTTGTACTGCAAAAACGACTGTTTCAAATGACTTTTTTTACAGAATGATTGCAGTTTTGACAAATTTTACTGTCAAGTTTTTGTCTCATTTGTCAAAAATGCATTTAGCAAAAGTTGGCAAATAATTTGGCCCATTGAGGGTGAAAATTAAAAATTAAAAAATTATGGCATTCTTAAGGACAAGTCACGAAGCGAATTTCCCGAAACGTTTTTCGGATGTTCTGAATCAGGTTTTTGATGAAGCAAGCCGCGTACAGAATGGCGGTAAGTTTGTTCCCACAGTAAACCTTTCGGAAACCGATAAAACCTATGAGGTAGAAGCTAATTTGCCGGGCATGAAAAAGGATGATATTAACGTAGAATTAGACGGCAACACGTTAAAAATTAGCGGGCAAAAACAAAAAGAAGATGAAGAAAAAGGCAAAACTTATCATCTGATTGAAACGGAATACGGGCATTTTCAAAGGCAATTTGAAATCCCGGAAGACGGGAATACCGATAACATCGAGGCCAAATACGAAAGTGGCGTGTTAAAACTGAGTATCCCGAAATCAAAGCAAAAACAAAGCGGCAAAAAAATTGACATCAATTGACAAGTCAGGGTCCAATGAGAGCGGCCTTTTTAAAGGGAAACCATTGTTGAACAAAAAAAAAGGAGGTGAATTATGACATTAATAAAAGCAAATGAACCCAGGTTCCCAAGTTTAACAAGCTCCTTCAGTGATATGTTAGATAGATTCTTTGATGAAGCTGTAAAGACTCCCGGTAATTTCGTTCCCACTGTAGATCTTAAGGAAGATGAAAACAACTACGAAATTGATGTCAGTGTGCCGGGAATGAAAAAAGATGACATCAACCTTGAGCTGGATGGTCAAACCTTACACATTAGCGGAGAAAAAGAAAGAAAAGACGAAGACCAGAAAAAAACCTATTACAGGGTTGAGTCAGAATATGGCTATTTCCACAGGTCTTTTAACCTTCCTGATAATGCGAAAATGGATGACATCAATGCTGAGTATGAAGAAGGCATTTTGAAGGTTAAGATCCCAAAAGACAAAGAAAAGAGTGAAACCAAGAAAATTGAGATCAAGTAAAGTCAAAAAGGCACTTGCCTGAACTTCAGACTGCTTGCTGATAAAAAGCCTCCGCTAAGCGGGGGCTTTTTTTTGCAATCTTTTTTAATCCGCTTTTTCTTCTTTTAAAAAATTATTAGCATTGCCATTCATAAAAAACAATAAGCCATGCCATTTAAAACACGCTTAATATTATCTCTATTTATGACACTCACCGTTGGGTTAAACTTCCTTATGGCCCAGGGTGACACGGACACGCTTCAACGGTTTAGCAACAATACAATGGATGCCGAGCATCACCAGTACAGCAGCACCAACCCAAGTGCTTGCAATTACGGTTTTATTTTCGGGCACAGTTGTCAGGAATACAGGGAATTTGCTGAAAAGTTTACACTTACGGATACTACTGTGATTGAGGGTTTATTTGCCTACATTGCCGCACCCGATCAAGAGGAAATTGTAAGTACAGATTCCAGCGCTTTTACTATTTACAGGGACTCCTCTAATTATCCCGGCCAAATGCTAACCCGCAAAAAAGTCAATTTTCAGGATTTAAAGGTGAATTCTGTCTTTGACATCAATAGCAGATCTTTTAACAATTTTACCCTTGCAACCTTTTCGGACTCTGTAGTCCTTTTTCCTGATTCCAGTTTCTTTGCTTCTTTTGGATTCCCCAAGTACCGGAATAATTTTAATGCCACAGGTACCGATCACCAGGATACGTTAACTTTACGAACATCAGAGAATGATACAACCATTGATGTAAGGAATGTCGTTAGGCAAAAAGATGGCCGCTGGCTGGAAACAGAAATGTTTACCAATAAAAGTGTTTACTTATACCTGGCCCCTGTGGTTAAAACCGATTTCAGTAAAACCTCAGACTCCTCTGATCCGGACACCATGGAAAGTAAAACAGATACACTCCGGCATTTCACAGATGAAAATGATTCAGTGAAACATTTCCGCTATCAGGGTTCTCAAGGCAATTGCGATTATGGTTACTTGTTTGGCCATAGTTGTGAGGAATTCCAGGGTTTTGCGGAAAAGTTTACTTTCAAAGATTCTGTTCACATTGAAGGTTTATTGGCTTACGTAGTTTCCGAGGATGACTCCATCAAATCAACAGATTCGGCTAATTTCAGCCTTTACAAAAATGCCAATGATACCCCTGCTCAATCACTTACCAGGGAGAAAATGGCTATTCAGGATCTGACCATAAATGACACTTCCTCCATTCATACCAATAATTTTAAAAACTTCACTTACGCAGATTTTACGGATACTACTATTGTCGAAAATAATGCCTCGGTTTTTACCAGTTTTGAACTACCAACTTATCAGAATAATTTCTCAGGAAATAACCATCCGGACACACTGGCCTTGAGAACCTCAACCAATAAGCAAGGGCAGAAGTATGCAAAAGCGGTTCAAAGTAACGATGGCTCATGGGCTAAAATTGAAAATGCCACTAAGAAGGGTTCAGAGATAAATTTTTTCCTGGCACCGGTTATTAATACGGAAATACCCGAAACAAGTGACACCTCGGATGATGGAGGCACCGACAGCAGGGAGCCCTTAATAAAAAGGGGCGGTCTCGGGCTTATAAAAAGTTATCCCAACCCGGCCGGACCAAAATTTAATGTACAATTTTCGCTTGATCGTCCTATGACCGTTAATATTCATATTTTCAGCACAGATGGTCGCCATGTTAAAGAAAGCCGGTTGGGCCAACTAAAAGAAGGCACGCATGAAGCAAACTTAAATGTTAGTGACCTCAAACAAGGACAATATATCTATACCCTTGAAACCTCACACGGGGTACTATCCGGTAAGCTGAACAAGCATTAAGTATCTTATTGCCGTCTAATCCAGGAGATTTATATTTTCCGATGGGCGTTTTTACCAATCAAAGTTTAAGCTTATCCAAACAATTTTTGCCCCAACCGGTAAGTGTTGCAATGCGCTTCCAGGATGGTCCGCAGGCTATCGGAATAACCGCCACCCATGACGGCAGTCAAAGGGATTTGATTTTTCCAGGCCTGTTCCAATACCAATTCGTCCCTTTTCTTACAACCTTCAAGCGAAATGTTCAAACTACCTAACTTATCGGTATCCAAAATATCCACACCTGATTGGTAAAAAATAAAATCGGGCTTAACGTTTTCTATCAAGAAGGGTAGGTATTCCTTAAGCAAAAGTAAGTAAGTATCATCCGTGGTATCCTTCGGTAAAGGCAAATCCAGGTCTGATTTTTCCTTATTTAAGGGGAAATTTTTTTTACCATGCATGCTGAAGGTAAAAACCCGCTCATCTTGTTCAAAAATGGAGGCTGTACCATTGCCCTGATGCACATCCAAATCCACCACCAGAATTTGCTTAGTAGCAGTGTGATTCAGCAGATAGTTACTACCCACGGCAATGTCATTAAAAATACAGTAACCTTCACCCCGGTTTTTGAAAGCATGATGGGTTCCCCCGGCCACATTAAAAGCCAAACCATTGGAAAGTGCACTTATGGCAGCCTGAATGGTACCATAGGTAATACACAGTTCTCTTTTAAGGAGTTGATCGCTATAAGGAAATCCAATCCGCCTTTCTTCTATTCTCGGCAATTTGCCGGCCTGTAGTTGCTCAATATAAGCAGAATCATGAACTTCCGAGATCAACCGTTCCGTCATGGTTTCCGGGCTAAAGAATTGTTCTTCTTCCAAAGTCCCTTCATAAATGAGTTGTTCAGGAATCAGCTCATACTTCACCATAGGGAACCGGTGGTGCTCCGGCAGAGGATGTTTGTAAATGGGATCAAAGGCTACTTGAATCAAATTTCCATTGGTTTTATACCCAATTCAGTTGGGATTCTATGACTTTTTCCTGCGGATCAAAACTGACCACATCGTTTAATTCTAAAGACAAAACGGCCATATCCAGAATCTCATTTTCCCTATAACATTCGGGATCTTCTGCTTGTTTGGTTAGGAAATGACGACCAGCTTCCAATAAAACCCGTTTCGGAACCATACCCACAATTTCGGAACCGGTAACCCTTAAACCTCTTTGGTCCGCTTTTTCTATTACCGTTTCAAAAACCATTTGTAAAGGAGAAGCATTGATATCCGTCACGTTCATTGAAATTTGCGCTAACCCAAATTCCTCTATGTACCAGCCAATCCCTTTTACCTTTTTAAGCGCACCCGGTAAACGCTTGACTTTTCCGGATTCATCCCTCAGCAAATTACCATGGTCATCCCTTAACGGGTGACCGCTTTCACGCACATCACAAGCCACCTTATGGGCCTTGGCAGCTTTTTTCGTATTCAAGTTGATGTTAAAAGCAATAAGAAAATCTCTGGCTCCTATTGCAGTAACCCCGGCTTTCTCAGGAAGAGTCGAAGGCCCATAATCAGGTTGCCATTCAGGATTTTGAAGCTTTTTCCCCATGCCCTCATAACCTCCTTTTCTTACCCGTGCTAAATTTTCCCTTTCCGGGCTTTTGGATGATTGCTCATACAGGTAAACCGGTATTTGCAATTCCTCTCCCACCCTCTTTGCCAGTTTGTTGGCATAGTAGTCGGCTTCCGAAATGGTCATATTTTGCAAGGGAATCAGCGGACAAACATCAGTGGCACCCATTCGGGGATGTTCCCCTTTATGAAGGCCCATATCAATGGTTTCGGATGCCTTCTTTATGGCTTGAAAAGCTGCTTCTACAACTGCATCGGGTTCCCCGGCAAAGGTAAAGACAGCCCTGTGTGCGGCCTCACCGCAATCAATGTGCAAAAGCTGAACCCCTTCCACATACTCAACGGCATGCCTCAAACCGTTTATGACTTCCCTGTCCTTCCCTTCACTAAAATTGGGCACACATTCCAAAAGTTTATTTGCCATTTTTATCGATCAATTAATAGTTTCCACCTCAGATAACGTTATCTATTCCTTTGGGACAAAATTCATGGTTTCTTGGCAGTAAAATTTTCCGTATCCTTACTCTGCCCCCCTTCTGAAAACCATAAAAAAGTTTCCAGCCTAAATTATGTTTTGGCATTGGATTCAGTTTCTAAAATCCGTAGAATCATTGAAAAGATGCTTTTTACCGTTAAACTCCTCACATTATCTAAATACCATTGTAAACCTCACCGTTCAGGATTACCTGTTCGATGTGATTATTCCCGAAACTATAAGGCATAAAAGTGTAAGATGGTATCGGATCTGTGATGAATACATTTCCGGCAAACCCTTTGGCAATGGCACCATGGCTATTTTCAACCTCCATGGCAGCGGCTGAATTAATGGTGGCGGCGTTCAATGCTTCTTCAGGGGTCAATTTGAGTTTGATACAAGCCAATGAAGTAGTAAAAGCCATGTTACCAGAGGGGCAACTTCCCGGGTTATAATCGGTACTTAGCGCAAGGGGTAACCCTGCATCTACCATTTGCCTTGCCGGTGGCGGATCGATATCCAGGAAAAAGGCCGTAGACGGTAAAACCGTAGGAATGGTATTGCTGTTTTTCAGGACTTCCATCTCTTCTTCGCCTGTACATTCCAAATGGTCAACAGACAAAGCATTTTCGTTTACTCCCACTTGAATCCCTCCTGTATAGCCCAATTCGTTGGCATGAACCTTAGGGCGGAGACCATATGCTTTACCGGCCTTAAAGATTCGGGCGGTTTCTTCCTGGGTAAAAAATCCCCTTTCACAAAATACATCAATGTAGTCAGCCAGTCCCTGTTCAGCCACCTCTGGCAACATATCATCTATTACTTGCCTTACATATTCCTCTCGATGCTCCCGGTATTCAAGGGGGATGGCATGGGCCCCCAGAAAAGTAGCCTTAACGGGGATCGGGCTGATTTCCCTTAAACGCTTTATTACCCTTAACATTTTAAGCTCACTGTCGTAGGACAAACCATAACCACTTTTAATCTCAATGGCCCCGGTTCCCATCCCAATCACTTCATCAAGCCGTTTCTTGGCCCCTTCAAAAAGCTCATCCTCCGGAGTTTCCCGTAACCTTTTGGCCGAATTAAGAATGCCCCCACCCTCGGCAGCAATCTCCTCATAACTTTTTCCTTTCAGGCGCATCACAAATTCTCCTTCTCGGCTTGCAGCAAATACGATATGCGTATGAGCATCCACAAAACAAGGAAAAACAAACCTGCCTGAAGCATCGATTACCCGGGCATCCGGATTAGGGCATTGTGCCATTGCACCAAAATCCGCAATTTTGCCATCCTGAATATAAAGAAAAGCATTTTCCTGTACCGGTAAATTTTGGAGACCATGACCGGACAATCTACCGGGGACCTGGCTCCTAACCTGTACCAGTCCTTTAATGTTTTGAATGAGAAGATTCATAAAAATTACGTTTTCGCTTATGGGAAAGCCTGAATATGTCGAAAAACTTGAGGCAAAGGTAAAAAAAGGCAAACAAGTATTCATTGCGCCCAATGCCACAGTAATCGGAGATGTTACGCTTGGTGACAATGCTTCCGTTTGGTACCAGGCGGTAATCCGGGGGGATAGCGATAGTATTCGGATAGGTTACCGCACCAACATCCAGGATGGCTCAATCATTCACGTAGATCCAGATGTACCCGTTGATATAGGCCATGATGTTATTTTAGGCCACGCGGCTATCGTTCATGGAGCAACAATCGGTAACCATAGCCTGATAGGCATGCGGGCAACGGTTTTAAACCATGCCAAAATCGGAAATTTTTGCATCGTAGGAGCGCACAGCCTGGTTACCGAAAACAAGACCTTTCCTGATTATTCCCTGATCATGGGGTCTCCAGCAAAAGTAGTTCGTCAATTAACGGACGAAGAGATAGCAAAAGTTAAGCAGAATGCGGAAACTTACGTTCAGAAGGGTTTGGAGTACTTAGGCCATGAAGATTAATGAGCTGCTATGGGTTTTATCATTTGTGTTTGGCTGGCTCTCGGATTCTCCTTAATTTATGCTGAGCCCTTTTACAATTTATCCTATCCAAAAAACTGTTTGTTTTAATGGAGAATTTCGCCAAGGATCACCATAATGGCCTGTAAAAAAATGGCACCATCCCATAGGCTAAGGAAATACAAATCAGACCGTTCTTGATTTAAGGATATTAAAAGGATAAGGATATAAACCAAGCACATCATCTGAAATGCCAAAATGGGCCAGGAATAATTTAGCATCATGATTATAGCCAATAGCAGGGTCATCAAACCGATGTTAACCTTGGTCCTTTTTGTCCCCCAATAAAACGGTAAAGTTTGAACCCCCTGCTGTTGATCAGCATCCACGTCAGTCAAGTCAAAGGGAAGCATGATGGTAAAAATAAAAAGAAAACGCTCTGCCATAAGTAAGTAAATATCCTGGTTGTCCCCGGAAATATCCATCACAGTGGCCGGAAATAAGACCGTAATGAGTGCCCAGACCACTCCAATGACAATATTTTTCAAAATTCCGGATCTTCTTAGTTTAAAATTGACCCCCACAGACAGTGGCCAGTAATAAAGCAACACCAAAAAGCCGGCTATGGCTAAAGGCCACAAATCGACCAGAGGAAGCCAGAATAATGGTACAACCATACCTAAGAGGCCCAAAATCACCAGGAACTTGGTAAATTCAGGATGACCTTTTACCCAATGCTCCTGATCATGATTTTGAATGCCGGTCTTTCTTTGCTCAGTAAAGATGGAGGACCTTGCCAGGTTATAAACGAATAACACCCCTGAAAAAACCACTATAAAAAGCGGATAAAAGGACCGTTCGTTCAGAAAGGAAAAATCGTCCAGTGTATAAACAAGGGTGGAAAAACTCCAGGCTATGGCACACAGGGCCATGAAGGCATTGCTATAAAATATTCCCTGAATGACTTTCCATATCACCAAGCGCATAGGAACAACGAAGCTTGAAAAATGTTAAAGTTAAGGTTTACAAACTGTAATAAAACCTTTAATTTTGAGTTTCATTACTACCGGTAATAAAAAACAGGAGGGGAATAGGAAACTTCTACACAAAACCAAAGTTGAAAAAAGGAAGTATGGAGGATTTACAAGTTCAAACTCCAAATGATGTTAACAATTTTCATGACGCCTTAAAGAAATATTTCGGATTTAATACTTTCAAAGGTAATCAGGAAGCCATCATCAAAAGCATCTATAATGGCAATGACACTTTTGTCATTATGCCGACCGGTGGCGGTAAGAGCATGTGCTACCAGCTTCCGGCGCTGATGATGGAGGGTACAGCCATAATCATTTCCCCGCTAATTGCTTTGATGAAAAACCAGGTTGATCATTTACGCACTTACGGAGAAGAAAATGGCGTGGCTCACTTTTTAAATTCTTCCCTCAGCAAGAAGCAAAAAGAGCAGGTAAAAAATGACATCGTTGACGGTAAAACCAAACTGTTGTATGTAGCACCGGAATCTTTAACCAAGGAAAGCACCGTTGAATTTCTTCAGAAAGTGACGGTTTCTTTCGTTGCGGTGGATGAGGCCCATTGTATCTCGGAATGGGGGCATGATTTCAGGCCCGAATACCGAAGAATAAGGGACATTGTAGAGGCCATAGGAGTAGTACCCATCATAGGCCTGACGGCCTCTGCGACTCCCAAGGTTCAGGAGGATATCCTGAAAAACCTTTCCATGCAAAATGCCAATCTTTTCAAGTCCTCCTTTAACCGTTCCAATCTGTATTATGAAGTCCGGCCCAAAATCTCAAAGGATCAAACCATTAAGGAGCTAGTCTCTTACCTAAATAAGCGGAAGGGGCAATCCGGTATTATCTACTGTTTAAGCCGAAAAACAGTGGAAAATGTGGCTGAGACCCTTAAAGTTAACGGTATTAAAGCCCTTCCTTATCACGCCGGGATGGATGGCCAAACCCGGACCGAACACCAGGATAAATTCCTGATGGAAGAGGTGGACGTTATTGTGGCCACCATTGCTTTTGGGATGGGTATCGATAAACCCGATGTGCGGTTTGTGATCCATTATGATGTGCCCAAAAGCCTTGAGAGTTATTACCAGGAAACCGGACGAGCCGGCCGTGATGACCGGCCATCGGATTGCATATTGTTTTACAATTACAACGACCTGGTCAAACTTGAAAAATTCTTAAAAGACAAGCCCGTTTCAGAGCGGGAAGTAGGTGAACAATTACTGAATGAAATGGCGGCATTTTGTGAAAACTCGAATTGCCGCCGGAAAAATTTACTGCATTATTTCGGGGAAGCATTTGATG
>CAZJWK010000014.1:27354-41201 GCA_964549595.1 uncultured Sphingobacteriales bacterium
TTGATGAGGAAAACTGCAAAGAGGGATGCGATAATTGCCGTTATCCCAAAGAAAAATTTGATGGCCAGAAACAGGTGCAAACGGCTATAAAAGTTATTCATGGCCTGGAAGACAAGCATCAAATGGATCACATAATCAAAATCATCAGAGGTGTGGATGATAAAGAGATAGCTTCCTATGGCCATCATAAACTTGATATTTTTGGTATTGGCAAAGAAAGCGAATACAATATCTGGAAGAGCGTTATCCGGCAAGCCATGATCAAAGGCTATTTGGACAAGGATATTGAAACCTATGGAACCCTAAAAACTACTGAATCAGGGCTTAGTTTCTTAAAAAATCCTGAACCGGTAATGGTAGCACAGGATCAGGATTTTGAAAAAATCTCGAGGCAGCAAGTGAAGGAAGAAGAGGCCATGGTTGGAGCCAATTCCGGTTATGACGAAACCCTTTTTAATATCCTTAAAGACCTTAGAAAACAAGTGGCTAAGGAGAAGGAAATTCCCCCTTATATTGTTTTCCAGGAAAGCAGCCTCGAGGAAATGGCCATCAAATATCCTGTAAATTTTGATGAACTTTCCAAAATTTCCGGGGTAAGTGGTTCCAAAGCCCAGAAGTATGGTAAACCCTTCCTCGAAGCCATTGAAGATTACGTGGAGAAAAACGAAATAGATCGGCCGGATGATTTCGTAGTTAAATCCGTTGCCAACAAATCAAAACTCAAGGTTTACATCATTCAAAGCCTTGACCGTAAGTTTTCCATAGAAGATATAGCCAAGGCAAAAGGCCTTTCCCATGAAGAAGTGATCAATGAAATAGAACAAATCGTTTATTCCGGTACAAAAGTGAATATTGATCATGAAATTGATAGTATGCTTGACCCGGAATACCAAAATGAATTATACGAATATTTCCGGGAATCAGAGTCCGACTCGATAGAAGAAGCCATAGAAGAATTTGGGGAGGATGTCTACTCCTTTGATGAATTGAAAATGATGCGTATTAAATTCATTTCTGAAATGGCAAACTGATTTTAATGCCAAAAAAAGCTTGTTTCCATTTAAAAAGTAAGGGAAAAACATTTAATTTCGAATTGAACATGAGTGTTCCGGATTATGGCCTATGCTTCTGATCATCCGGAAAGAAATGATTGAAATAGAAAAAGCCCCAAATTCACAATGAAAAGGTTTTCGATTTTTGCTTATTTAGGGCTAACCCTCCTTCTTATAGGTGCTGTTCAGCAATTGGCCATTAGCCAAAAACCTTCTCAAGAAGCTTCTACCAAAAAAGATCAATTTCATGAAGTAACGGAAGAAGACATTACCCGGATAAAAGATCTTCAAGCCCAATCTATAAGCGTTCTGGGTGTCCACCTTGGTACTTCATTCCAGGCTGCCAAGCAAAGGATTGCCCGGAAAAAGGGAGTTTTCCTGAAACAAGACAAGTTTAACCATTACAGGCTCTACCTTTACGATTATGAACAAAAAAACGGGAAAAACATACCATTGGGTTATTTTAAATGGAACCACAGAGATTCCGGTTTACAGGAAATTATTCTCTACCAGGGATTTGGCCGTTACATGGCGGGTAAGAGCAGAAACCTGGTTACTGCCGAGGCACTCTCCTATTATGAGGAAGGGGTAGGCAAAAATTTCCTGGGTTATCCCCATAAAAAAGAAAAAATCCTTCACGTCCCTTCTCAGGATATTAAACATGTCGCCTACTATTACAAGGATAAATCCTACCAGGTTATAAAACAAAAGAATCAGGATAAAGTCCAGTACGCTTTTGGCATTTTTGAAAAAAGCACAAAAGCGGGCAAGAAAAGCCAAGCCAATTAAGTTAAAACGGTTTTACAAAATGTAAGAACAAGTCCCTTTCTCCACGGTTGTTAAAAGCGTATTCCAATCTGAAAACCATGTCGTAATACGTAACAATATCCATCCCCAATCCCCATCCACTTAAGTATTGGTTAGCCAGGCTATTTTCCGGTTTTTCGTAGTTATCTACCACATAACCCTGATCCACAAATGCTTTTAGGTAAATACTTATCGGAACTGTATTAAATTTTTGAAACGGGATTACGCCTTCAAGCCCGATTTCAGAATCCCATAGCTGGTACCGCAAATCATTCCTGTTCAGGACATAATTTTGCCCGTCAATCACGTCATATTCGTAGCCTCTGACAAGGACATCCCTGTATCCCAATCCTTTTTCAAGGGAAAAACTCTGAAAACCCGGTAAGGAATAAAGCCCCTGAATTTCTGAACCCATTGAAAAATTCCCCCCTAATGGCCAGAACTTCTGGAAGGTTAAATAGCTTCTGGTATGGTTTACCTCTTTAAAAATTCCCAGGCCCAATTTTTCAATGGTTAACCCCAGGTAATAACCCGATTTCGCATAATTAACCCTATCCCGGTAATCCCTTTCATAAGTATAGGCCAACCGGAAAAACCGTTGAACATTGTTCCCCTTATCAAAATAGGCTTTATTTTTAGAAGTAATGGTTGCTCCGACCCACCGGTAATTAAAATTGCTTTGTAATTCATGAGTCACATGGATTCCCTTTCTACGAGTAAATTTCAATTCCCCCATTAAATCCTTTCTAAGGTAAGAAGATCCAAAGTGGTAAACCAGGTTATTGTCTTCAATGGCATACGGTAACTTTTTTGTACGGTCATAAGAGGCGCCAACTTCTAAACCTATTTCACTATTTTTTGATAAGAAAGGGAGCGTATAAAACAAGGAATAGTTTTCCCGGAAACCGAATTGAGCCCCGAGCTGCAACTGATCATCCCGCCCCCTTAAATTTTGCTGATAAAAAATAACCCCGTAAACCGTCCTTGACCACTCGTGATCCCTTTCAACCCACCACTCATTAAAATTACGGTCAGCAAGGGCAAAAACCGGTCTCGGGAAGGTATACCATCTTTCATCCAACCGGATTAATAACTTGGCATTGCCTTTATTCAGCCAAAACGGCTCAATCGTCACTTCCCTGAAAAGCCTGGTATTATTTACTTGTTGCTCATTGGTTTTCAATACCTTTTTAAGCGTTTTTAATGACAGTGTATCCCCTTTTTCTATTGATAATTCACGGTGTATGATAAACGACTTGGTCCTTTCATTACCAATTATTTCAATCTTTTTGACGATAAAGGAATCCAAATCAGGATATTGGGCCATGAAAAAGTCAACGGCTCCGGGTGATTCTTCCTGGGCTTTGACCCCAAAATTTCCCAGGGTGATCAAGAAAAAGCCTATAAATAACAAAAAGGTATGCCTAACAGGGATCACGAGGAATGGTTATGATTTTGTTCAAAATTAGTGAGTTTAAGCCGATTGCGCCATTTTTTCCGGTTAAACCTTACCTTTGCAATCATTATGGATAACCGTTTTGCCATCATTGATTTGGGTACCAATACTTTCCACCTCTTAGTAGCCAATTACCAAACCAGTAATGACTTTAACATTTTAGAAAGAACGGTTATCCCGGTTAAAATTGGTTCGGGAGGGATCAACAAGCAACATTTGACGGATGAGGCTTATCAAAGAGGTATGGATGCCTTACAAAACTTCGAGAAAACGGTAAAAAAACACAATGCACGGGTTATAAAAATCATTGGTACCTCTGCCCTGCGCAATGCGATCAATGCCCCGAAGTTTCTTCAGGATGTGGAAGCATTAATGGACTGCCCGGTAGCATTGATTGACGGTGATGAAGAAGCAAAATACATTTACCAGGGAGTTCGGGCCGCTATTGGTTTGTGGGACAATCCTTCACTCATTTTAGACATTGGCGGGGGAAGTGTGGAATTCATTATAGGCAATAAACAAAAATTATACTGGGAAAAAAGCATCGAAATAGGGGCAGCAAGGCTGCTGGACCGTTTTCCACATGAGTTTCCGATTAACAAGCAAGACAAGCAAAACCTTCTGGAATACATAAAGGACACTTTAGCCCCTTTACTGAAAAACTTGTCCCACTATCAACTTGAGGGACTGGTAGGGGCATCCGGTTTTTTTGAAACCTTTACCAATCTTCACCGTTACCGGGTAGAAAAGGCACCTTCTTCTGAAATGCCCTTGGTTTACGAATTTTCAGCAGATGTTTTTCAATCCATTAAACAACAAATCCTGAGCAGTACCCGGGAAGAGCTCTACAATATGCCGGGAATGGAGCCTTTCAGAGTGGAAATGATGGTCGTTTCTACCCTCCTGTTGGATGTCATTCTTGAGGAAACCGGTATAAAACGCCTTTATTATTCCGATTTTGCCGTAAAAGAAGGGGTTCTGGCAGAGGAATTGTCCCTGAAACAATATTAAAGCACTTAATTAAAAACATCCCCTAATTTCTTGAGGAATCACAGGCCTTTAAGTAATCCTTGATGTTCTCTACCTCAAATTTGGGGTGATTATTGTCCCACGCATTGTAAATGTAGGACATTAGCTGGGTAATGTCATGATCACTGAGTTGGTTATTACCAGGCATCGCCAAATTGTATCGTTTGCCCCGGACCTTGATTTTTTCCTCCATGCCATACCGAATTATGCAGGGCACTTGCTTTTTGTTTTCCTCCAGGTATTCGGCCTTATTAAGCGGTGGATATAGTTGTTTGAACCCTTCGCCGTCTGCCTTATGACACTTTTGGCAATGTTTTTTATAAAGCATCTTACCCCGCGCCATTTGTTGGCGCTTGTTTTTTTGCTCCTTATTGGTGCAAGACCCCCAAAACAATAACCCCGAAACCAGAGAAACAAGCACGATAGAATAAATCAGACAAACCTTACTTTGCATGGAAAAGCTTATGTTCCTTACCGGAGCAACTGGTCCAAATCCGACATCAAATCATCCACGGATTCGGTCTTAGTTCCTCTGTAAATACCCCGAATCCTTCGTTTTTCATCCACCAGGAAAAACTGGCCGCTATGAAGGAACCCTCCGGGCGCAGCAGAATCCTTTTTGGCAGATGCCATGTAACCTTTCTTACCTATTCTGTAAATGGAGTCTTTGTGGCCGGTAACAAATTTCCACCTGGTACTATCTACACCCAGTTTATTGGCATAATTCTTCAAAGTCCCGGGTGTATCCCGTTTTGGGTCTACTGTATGAGAAAGGAACATCACTTTTGGATTGTCTTTGTATTCTTTGTAAACGCGATACATTTGCTCAGTCATCTTTGGGCAAATAGTGGGGCAGGATGTAAAAAAGAAATCAGCCACATAAACCTTGTTTTCAAAGGTCTTTTGGGTTACTACCTGGCTATCCTGATCTATAAACCGAAAATCCGGGACCTTATGGTAAATCGTGTCTTTGGTGGCTTTACCGTTGCCTTCCTTGCTGACCACCTCTTTAGGCCCAATAAAGGGTAGCTTTTCTTTATTACCTGAATTACAGGTGGTAATCCCTATGAGCAAAACAACCCAAAAAGGATAAACCATTTTTTTACGCAAAAGAGTCTGCATATAATCATTATTTAATTTTCAGCCACTATACTCGATGCCTTTTCAAGGCTTTTCCTCCATTCTTCCCGAAGCTTCTCAACTTCCAAATAAAGGGAATCGACTTTTTGTTTTCTCAAATCCAAAGAAAGCGTATCGGTTGCAGGCTTATATTCCTTAGTCCACTTATTCATCCAGGACATCATTTTTTCCTCAGCAACCGCCAAATCATTAATAGCCCTTTGAAGTTTTTCTTCCTGCGCACCGCTGGTTGATTCCTTCAGCTTTTTTTCCAATTGTTTCCTTAATTGCCTTAAGCTATCCATTTCCGGCATGATTTCATCGTGAATCACCATGGCTTCTTCTTCCATTTGTTTAATATTTTCTAAAGCCTTTTTTTCTTTTGGCGATACCTTTTCTTGGGAATCTTCTTTTGATTGTTCGGAGGTGCTTTTTTTCTGTTCTTCGCCACCACAACCCATCATTAATAAAAACGCAAAGAGTAAGGCAACCGGATTTAATTTGAAATTACGCATAATGAATGGTTTATTTGACCTGCAAAGTTATGATATCCAGCCCATTTTTGGTAAGCCAAAAAGGGGTTTACGATTTTTAAAATATTGGCTTATGTTTGGCACTGCACAAAAATTTTACTCAATCTGGCTTCTCATTTTCCTCTTTTCCGGTTGGGCTGAAGCCCAAAATGACACCTTAGCCAAACCAAAGAAGGACACCGGAAATAGCTTTGAAATTACTACTGAGGAAAATCCCGAAAAACAAAATTACCTTTCTTTAGGGGGTGCAGTGCGTTTCAATGCTTACTATAAAAATTGGAAAGGACAGGAAGCCAACCGCAAAAAGTACGGTGATTTAGATTTTGATACATGGCGCATATCAGCCAAAGGATCCTTTAATAAAGTCATTTTTTCTACCCAATATCGGTTTTACCCGGGTTATCATTTTTTTCATCATGGCTGGATCGGCTATGAATTTTCCCCTTATTCCAAAATAGCCTTAGGCCTAACCAAGGTTCCTTTTGGTATCCTTCCTTATGCCTCGAACAACTGGTTTGAAATGATGCCTTACTATATCGGACTCGAGGATGATTATGACAATGGATTGAAATGGATTTACGATAAAGAACCGTGGGACATAAGGCTTGGATTTTTCAAGAATTCCGAAGGGGGATTTACCGGTCAAAGTTTAGCCAGCTCCCGTTATTCCTATGATGTATTAGGGCAAAATGAGGAAGTAAATCAAGGGAACGTCCGGGTGGCCTACACTTTTGCCAATACGGAAATTGGTATTTCCGGGCAATATGGCCAACTTTATAATGATCAAACACAGGATTTTGGGTATCATTACGGCCTATCAGCCCATGCCGAAGGCAATTACGGACCCATTAACATTAAGCTGGAAGCCATCCAGTTTCATTACAATCCGGATAATACGGTCAACGATGAGCCTTTTGTGCTAATGGGTGCTTATGACTTTCCATACCAGGTAGCCAAAAAAGGCAGGATGTACGTGGGGGGTATAAGTTATAAATTACCTGTCAGTTGGGATCCAATAAGTGCCCTCACATTTTACAATGATTTCACTTTTTTGATAAGGCTTATAAAAATTACCGGGATTCAAAGATGAATGTTTTGGGTGTCATGATTGAGGCCGGAAGCGTTTATGCTTATCTGGATGTAGCAGGCGGTCAAAGCCACCCCTGGATCGGTCCCGTATGGTCCGAAGCATTGTCAAGAGGGCCGAGTCCAAATCCTGAATTAAAAGATCCCGCTCCGGAATGGGCAGTCCGTTATAACCTAAACATTGGATACTACTTTTAAATTTTATACTTTGATTTTCACCACAATAAAGCTTTAAAAGCCAAAATCTTACTATTAAAGGCCGGAAATCCTCAGGGTTTTATGCCATAAAATCTTGGTTTTTCAGATACAAGATTAATCATTACAATTGCAAAAATTTTTTTTGCACAAAGAAATTTTAAATAGGAGAAATTGACTTTGGTATGGCGGAAACTAATGAACAACATAGCAACAGGCTTGATGAAATGTTCCGCAAACACAATCCGTTTGCGGCCAAACCCAATTCCATAAACAGCAATAAATATTTTGATGTCCATCCTCCGGTTTTCTGGGTTGCTTCTTTTTTAGCAGTCTTATTCATTGCCATTACCATCATTTTTGGCGGGGATTACATGTACAAACATGTCTTTGAGCCCCTTAAAAATGGTATTTCCAATACAGCAGGGTGGTTTTTTATTTTAACCGTGAATTTTTTCATGGTTTTCATCATTATAATAGGCTTTAGTAAATTTGGTAAAATAAGATTGGGTGGAAATGATGCCAGGCCCGAATTTAGTACCCTGGCCTGGTTTTCCATGCTTTTTAGTGCAGGCATGGGTATTGGTATCATCTTTTACAGTGTGGCAGAGCCTTTAAACCATTACATGAATCCTCCCATGGGCTCTTCCGAAAGCGTGGAGTCCGCCAAAACAGCCATGAATTTTACTTTTTTACATTGGGGTTTGCATGCATGGTCTATCTATGCATTGGTAGCCCTTGCTTTGGCCTTTTTCTGCTATAACAGGGGTTTACCCCTTTCCATAAGATCCCTTTTTCACCCCATTTTTGGTAAACGAGTCTATGGCTTATGGGGGGATGTGATTGACATTCTGGCGGTGCTTTCCACCTTGTTTGGCTTGGCTACTTCACTTGGTATCGGGGTGACTCAGATTAATTCCGGTTTGGGTTACCTTTTTGATAAAGGGGCACACCTATCTATTTTAGGGGAGGATTCCGAAATTATGGCTTCCGGCAAGCTTGTGGAAATCCTTTTAATTGCGGGCATTACCGCCGTAGCGACCTTGTCTGTTGTTTCCGGTATTGATAAAGGGGTAAAATTTTTGAGTGAACAAAATATACGAATCGGTGCGCTTTTAATGGTTTTTGTGATCATTGTGGGTCCCACTTTGTTTATATTTGATACTTTGGTTCAAAACCTTGGTGCTTATATTTCTAATGTCATCGAATTAGGCTTTTGGACGGAACGCTTTGAAGACGCTTCTCACCAGGAAAATAATTGGCAGAATACCTGGACCGTTTTCTATTGGTCTTGGTGGATTGCCTGGTCCCCATTTGTAGGCACTTTCATAGCAAGGGTGTCCAAAGGCCGTACCATCAGGGAATTTGTTTTTGGGGTGTTATTGGTACCCACGCTTATCACTTTTGTTTGGCTCTCCGCCTTTGGAGGATCCGCCATTTTCACCGAATTTAACCCTGATTTATACAGCGGTTTAAGTGTAGGCCAAATTTCTGTGGATACACCCCCCAGGGCTTTGTTCGTGCTCCTTGACAAATTTCCCTGGAGCATCGTTACTTGTGCGCTGGGCGTTTTACTGGTAGCCAGTTTCTTTGTCACCTCGTCAGATTCCGGCTCATTGGTGGTCGATAGCTTAACTTCCGGTGGCAAGATTGATGCACCGGTGGGTCAGCGGATTTTCTGGGCCAATACGGAAGGAGCCGTGGCTGCCGTCTTATTGTATGCCGGAGGATTGCAAGCCCTCCAAACAGCCGTTATAACTACGGGGTTACCCTTTGCCCTTATCCTGATCGGGATGTGCATAAGCCTTTATAAAGGACTACAAACTGAATACGCAGAAGAGATGGAAAAAGAAAGGGTGAAAGAAAGGCAATCTTATTATGAATTACTTAAGGACCTCGTATCCAAAAGAAAGGGCCGGGACAGTGATAAGAAAGAGGAAGAACGAAAAGACAAATAAACCAGGCTTATACCATAAAAGCCTATTAAAGCAAATATAGCCATGTATCAGCTTAAAAAACTCATTGTTTTTCTGGACCTTTCTAACATGGATGATCTCCTGATCAACTATGTATCATTCTTAGCAGACGCCTTTAAAGCGGATAAGGTCATTTTTTTCCACGTTATTGAAACAATGGACTTGCCTGACGATGTCTATGAGATGTTACAGGAAATGGAAGAATCCATAGATGAAGTCATAAAAAAAGAGTTACAAGGCAAGATCAATAATAATTTTAAAACGGAGGGAAGGGTTGAGACCGAACTCCGGGTAAAGCAAGGCAATCCGACCGAAGCCATTTTAAGAGAAGCAGAGGAAGAAAAAGTGGATTTGGCCATAATGGGTAAAAAAACCGGTTTCAAAGGCAAAGGCATTCTTTCCGGTAAGATTGTTCGCCTGATCCATTGCTCTACCCTCATTTTGCCTGAAACCAGTCAACCCAAATTAGAAAAAATGTTGGTACCCATTGATTTTTCCAAGCACTCCCAAATGGCGTTAAGACAAGCCATGAAGATCAGTGAAAATTTGGATTCGGAAATTGTTTGCCAAAACGTTTATAGTATTCCTACCCATTTTTACCCTTACATTTCTTCTACTTCAAAGATGGATAAGCCCATCATTGAAAAAGCCAAAAAGGATTATGACAAATTCCTTAAAAAAGTGGCCAAACCTAAGCCCCAAATCCGTTGTGAATTCACAAAAGATGAGGGAGATGATGCTTCTCAAAAAATTTACGACTTAGCAATAAAGGAAAGGGCCGATTTAATTGTAGTCGGTTCTAAAGGCCTTACGGATACCGCTTCCTACTTAATCGGTAGTACGGCTGAAAAGTTAACTTCCTATGACAAAACCATTCCTATTCTGATTTTTAAGGATAAAGAAGCCAATTACGGCTTTTTAGATATGCTTCTTAACCGGTAACCGGGCCATTCGCTTAAATTTAAGCAGTAATTTGGCAAGGATGGTTTTTTTTCATATTTTTCGGCATTCTTAGAATCGATTAAAATCTTAAACATGCGGAACAACAGTGGTTCAAAATGGGCTTTTTCGCTCTTTTTGGCTTTATTCAGCCTTATGCTTTTTTTAGGAGGTTGCCAGAATAAAAATTCACAAGATCAAGGAAAACCCAACAACCATTCGAAAAAGCAAGTGAGCCGGTTTCTGGATTCAGTGCAAAAGGAACAAAAACTCAATGGCAGAGAGCAGCCTTCTATTGGAAAGGGTTCTAAAAATCCTTACGATTCCAATACCATTGATATTGGCTATGTCAATTGGACTGAAGGCATTGCCATGACCTATTTGGTGGAAGAAATCATTGAACAAAAATTCGGTTACTCGGTAAATAAACGATTGGGGCATATCGGTGAGGTCCTCGACTCGCTTGCCTGGGGAACTAATGACTTTTTCCTGGATCATTGGCTTTCAGCAGATTCAACCTTAGGAGAAATGAATGATTGCGTAGACCTGGGTATAAATTACCGGGGGGCCAAAATGGGCTTAGTTGTTCCGGAATACATGGATATTGAATCCATTAATCAATTGAACGATATCAAATCCAAAACCGATGGAAAAATTGTGGGTATTGATGCCGGTTCAGACCTAATGCAAAAGACGCGTAAAGCGATTAAAACTTATGGCCTGGACTACCACTTAACCTTTTCAAGCGGTCCTGCCATGACCAATAGACTGCAAAAAGCCATTGAGGACAAAGAACCAATTGTAGTGACTGGTTGGGCACCCCACTGGAAATTTTCCAGATTCAACTTAAAGTTTTTAAAAGATCCGGAATATGTTTATGGCATTTCCAAAAACATTCATACGTTGGCTCGCAAAGGATTACAAAAGGATCACCCTAAAGTGGCCAAATTCCTTAAGCGCTTTAGCATGAACAAACAACAAATGGGCAACTTAATAAGGACTTTTGCGGCCAATGATGATTGGGATCAAGCTTCTGAAAAATGGGTAAAAGAACATGAAGAGTTGGTAAACCAGTGGCTTAAAGGCCTAAAAGAAAATTGAATATTCATTTCCTTCTTTATTGAAAAGATGATCCCTCTAACCCCTCACTTTCCATTTAAGGTTGTTAGGTTATCCTGAACTTTCGTAACAAATTTTATGCGCCCTTTCATACGGTTAAACTATGCAGTGAATATCATCGAAACTTATACCCAAAATGAACCCCTTAGTGTCCATCTTAACCGTTTTTTCAAAACCCATAAAAAAATGGGTTCAAAAGATCGCAGGGTATTAAGGGCATTCGTGTACCATTATTTTCGCTTAGGGGGCGCACAAAATCATTTTTCAATCAAAAAGGGGCTTGTTTTAGGGCATTTTCTTTGTTCCTGCCGAATGGATGAGCTTATTGAATATTGGCTACCGAAGGAAACCCCATTCCATCCCGATCAAATTAAAAAGCCCGTTCCGGAGAAATTCAAACTTTTGCAGAATTACTATCCGGATATTTCGGCAACCCATGTTTTTCCCTTTTATGAATGGCTTACCAACGAAATTCCTTTTTACCCTTTTTTATATTCCTTATTTGAACAGCCATTGGTTTATTGCTACCACTATAACAATCAGCCCAAATACCTGGAAAAAGCTTTAAAGGAAAACCAAATCCCTTTTTCCCAAAAAAGCGTCAATGGTTTCGGAGTACCCCCGGAAACGCCCTTAGCCAAGCTTGCCCCTTATCAGGCCAATGAAATAGTCATACAGGACTTATCGGTACAACAAATCTTTTCCGGCATTAACTTTAAAAAGGCACAAACCTGGTGGGATTGCTGTGCCGGTTCAGGGGGCAAAAGCATTTTACTCAAATATTTTGAACCAAAAGTTTCCTTATGGGTCTCTGATAAACGAAAAACCATTCTTAACAACTTAATAAAAAGGTTTCACCAATTAGGAATAAACCATTTCTCATCTAAAAACTGGGATTTAGCCCGATATGAGCCGCATTTCCTGCCTGATCCTGTTGACGGTATCATCCTGGATGCTCCTTGCTCGGGATCCGGAACCTGGCTCAGAACACCGGAAAACCTGGTAAACACCACTAAAAGGGATATTGAAAAATACCTGGCGAAGCAAATGGCCATTGCCCGGAATGCCACAAAGGCCTTAAATCCTAAGGGCAAATTGGTTTACATTACTTGTTCGGTATTTCAACAAGAAAATGAGGATATGGTAACGTGGATTAAGCAAAACCTGGGGCTAACCTGCCTGGAACAAAACTACTTCGAAGGGTATCACCATAAAGCAGAAACCTTATTCCGGGCTGTATTTGAAAAGCCTTGAACCATTTATTGATCCTACTGTGCCAATGAAACTATTTTCACCCCAACGCCCTACCAAAAATTTTAAGATAACAATGGCTACCCTTAGGGCATCAATGAATAACATCAAATTTATACTTTATTCCAGGCATTGCGGAGACTCCAGCTTATCTCTTTAATTTTCCCGGGCCTCCAGCCTTTAATATGAAGCAGTCCCGTTAGCAATTTTCGATTGGTCCAAGCCTGAATGAGCTAAACGCAAACGGCCTTTTGCCAACAGCCAAAAGTAAAGATGTCCGTGAACATTGAACCTTTAACCCACCCGAAGCGCTTTAACCCAACTCTCAGAAAAATGGAAGTAGCGCCTAAAAATTCGGGAATTAATACCTTTGTAAAACAATCATTTATAAAAAGGGTCATAGTGAAAGATAGCTACCGGTTTAAGGGGTTAAGAAAAAAATTGGTGCAACAACTGCAGGCAAAGGGGATTCTGGATCAAGATGTTTTGGATGCCTTTGAAAAGGTGCCAAGGCATTTTTTTCTGGATACAGCATTTGCGGAACATGCTTATGAGGATAAACCTTTTCCCATCGGTGAAGGTCAAACCATATCACAGCCTTACACAGTCGCTTACCAAACCGATTTACTTGATGTGAAACCGGGTAATAAAGTGTTAGAAATTGGTACAGGATCCGGTTATCAAGCTTGTATTCTGGCCGAGTTAGGTGCCGAGGTATACACCATTGAACGGGTTAAAACGCTTTACGAAACGGCAAAAAATATCCTTTGGGAGTTGGGTTATACCAATATCTACCCCTATCACGGTGACGGGACCCTGGGTTTACCGGAGGAAGCCCCTTTTGACCGAATCATTGTCACAGCCGGTGCACCTGATATACCCCAAACTTACCTGGAACAAATGGCTATTGGTGGAATCATGGTAATTCCCGTTGGCGGAGAAGCCGTTCAAAAAATGTTCAAGGTCGTTAAAACCGGCAAAAATCACTATGAAAAAGAGACTTATTCAGATTTTCGCTTTGTGTCCCTAAGGGGCAAAGCGGGATGGGAATAAAAAGCCTCTTCCTTTGCCGTTTAAAAGGCAAAAAAATTAGGGAATAGAATCAGCCGCCTTAACCATACGCTTGGATTGAAAGGTTTGTCCCGGCTAAACTCATGTTTTATTTTACCCTGGTGAAGGGGAATAACCTACTACCCCAATGATGCGAGTGGCGATCGGGTAAGGAAAGCTTTAGAAAACAACGGGGATATAAAAGACCGGATTTATTCGGGAGACTACGAGGTAT
>CAZJWK010000015.1:0-36954 GCA_964549595.1 uncultured Sphingobacteriales bacterium
GTGGGGATGAAACCTATACTCAAAGCGGCACTTACCAGGATACACTGACCAATTACCAGGGTTGTGATAGCTTTATAATCATCACCGTGAAACTTGATTCAGTCAACCTGGGTATAACCCGTAGTGGCAATACTTTGATAGCCAGGGCGAAAAATGCCCAATATCAGTGGTTAAATTGCAGCAATGGCTATACGCCCATTACCGGTGAAACCAACAGGACGTATGACCCCCCAATTAATGGAAATTATGCCGTAAAAGTGACCAAAAAAGGCTGTACCGATACTTCCCGATGCATAAGCATCAACACCATTGGGTTTTTAGAAAATGAATTCGGAGAACGCTTAAACGTTTATCCGAACCCTACTCAGGGGAAAGTGACGGTTGTGTTTAAGGAAAAACAGCAGGCCTTGCAAGGAAAAATGCTTAATGCGGAAGGTAAGAAGGTTAAATCCTTCAAAAGGAACGAGGTTCGGAAATTTAATTTAACGCTACCGGAGGCGGAAGGCTATTACTTCATTACCCTGAAAAATAAATCAGGGGCTCAGGCTCGTATTAAAATTTTAAAAAATTAGCAATTCCTTTCACAGTTTTTGGGTATCCCTTTGGCAAATCCCTTAAGGAATCAATAAGAGAATGAGGAAATAGGCATTTGTCTTATTTAGGGCTTAAGTTTCCTGATAAGCTTAAGCCCTAATTTTCCCATTCAAGGGTTTGTCTATTTGTCTATTGGTTCTTGGGATTAAAATAGCGAACGGCAGTCACTCCATTTTGATTTATCACCAGGGCATCAAATTCCCCTTTTTGGTTAGCCCTTTTTTTGGCTTTTTTAACCAAATTTTCAACAGTTTCCATCAAAAAATCTTTTTCTTTTGGTAAGTATCCATCAAAGGGCACTTCAAAAGCTTTTTTATTGACTTTTAAGGGGTCAGAAAACAAATAAACTTCTTTTCCATTTACCGTTTGGACATTGGCTATCCTGGTATGCCTTTCATCCTGGTCAGTATAGCTGATCACTTTGAACTGCACGCCATCTTCCGTTACGAAACCATCAATCTCTGAGTTTTCACGTCCCAGCAAAATGCCTTTGTACTTAAACACATTTTTAACCTGCTTAAAATGAAGGGTTTGAATATGGCGTTCGGAAAAATCCAATTCAAAGGTCTGAAGCACTTCATAATCCCTTATAGGTTCAGCCAGAATAAACCAGCCGACTCCTTCACTCGCTTTTACTTTGGCACTCCATTCATAGGGCTCATTTTCTTGCTGATCGTTGTTTTCCTGGGCTTGGTTCATTAAAGGACTAAGCCATAAGAAAAATAAAAGCAATAACATGACTATTCTCATAGAGGATATACCGTTTTGTTAAGCGATCAAAATTAAAAGAATTACAGTAACCCTTAAATTCGTATGGTTTAAAATTACGTAACAATGAAAAACGAAAGAAAAGTTATTCAAACTTCAAAAGCCCCTGAGCCCATTGGGCCCTACAGCCAATCCATTCAAGCAGGAGACACCCTTTACATATCGGGCCAGATTGGTCTGAATCCCAATACAGGTGAATTGGAAAACCGGGACCTGGAATCAGAAACCCGGCAAATGATGAGCAATGTTAGGGCCATATTGCATGAAGCAGCCATGAACTTTGATCATGTCGTGAAATGCACCATTTACCTGGATAACATGAATGACTTTGCCCGGATCAATGAAACATACGGGGAATTTTTCGGTAATGAACCGCCGGCCAGGGAAGCCATTGAGATCAGTAAATTGCCAAAAGGAGCGAATGTGGAGATTTCAGTCATTGCAGTGGCATGAAGTATTAATCCTATCAAGAAGCATCCCGTTTTTCCTCCTGGGTCAACAAGCTGACCACCACAGTGACTAAAAAAGCAAGGATAAAGGCCGGGATGAGCTCGTAAATGGTATCCTTCAGCGCTTCCGTTTTGTTCCAGATAATCACCGTCACTGTCCCCACCAAAAGGCCTGAAACCACTCCTGATTTAGTGGTTTTTTCCCAAAAAAGCGCCAAAATGGAGGTTGATCCAATGGCAGCCCCGAGGCCTGCCCAGGCAAACAAAACCAACCAAAAAACCAAGTCCTGTGCAAATATGCTTAACACCACAGCAATAACCACCAGGACGAGCACGAAAGATCGACTCATGGTAACGAGTGTCCGTTGAGGAATGGCTTCCCCTTTACGTATTATCCGTTCATAAATGTCCCGGACGATGGCTGAAGCGGCCACCAATAATTGGGAATCAGCAGTGGACATGATCGCAGAAAAAATTGAAGCCAGTAGAAAACCGAAAAAGATCGGATGCCCTAACATTTGACCTATCTCGGGGTAAATTTTCTCCACATCACCTTCTGGTAAAGCGCTGGCTTCCGGCACCAGGCTTCTGCCTACAATACCTACCATTAAGGCACCTCCGGCCATCAAGACATTCCAGGTAGTACCCACCACAGCCGTCCACTTAAATTGTTTGGGGTCTTTAATGGACATGTACCGAATCAAAATATGCGGATTACCGGGCGAACCAAGTCCAAGCCCCAATGCCCCTATAAAACCCAATGTACTAATATTAAAAGGGTCCAGGTAATTCCCTTCCATGGAAGCCAATTTGGAAGTCATTGCTTGCCAACCTCCCTGCTCCGCAATACCCATAATGGGTAAGGCAATCAATGCCACTACCAGGAAAATGCCCTGTAACACATCCGTTAAGCTAACAGCCATAAACCCCCCGAGCACAGTATAAAGCAAAATAATGGTAGCCGAAATGTAAATTCCCTCGTGTTGGGTAAAACCAAAGCTGGAAGCAAAAGCTTTTCCGCCTGCGACAAATTGCGCAGAGACATAACTAACCATAAAAATCAAGAAAATAAAAACGATCAAACCCCTCAAGAAACCTTTTTGGTCTTTAAAACGAGCCGCATAATAGTCCGGTAGAGTGATGCAATTGTGCTTTTCACTGAAATCCCGGAGTTTTGGGGCATAATACAAAAACAAGAAAAATTCGATCACCGTATATCCCACCGCATACCATAAGGCACCAAAACCTTTGGTATAGGCAAGGCCTGTAAAACCAATAACCAACCAAGAGCTACGTCCGGACACTACTGCGGAAAGAGCCACTACAAATCGCCCCATGCTTCGTCCACCTATAAAATATTCGCTAATCCCCCGGGAGGAAAAATAAGAGGAGTAAATACCAAGACCAATGATGAGAAGGAAGTAAAAAACAAAAGCCCCGAAAGCCAATGGATTTATTCCTAAAAACATAGCAATTGCTCTTTGGTCTAAAAACCGATCAATTTATGATACAAGTAAATTAACGCAAAAACCACAAGAAATACAATGCCTACCCAACTAATGCCCTTCAATGTATTACCGGGCAGGTATTTTTCAGGAATGTGATCCAGAGTTATCAAACGGTAATTGATAATGGCAAAAGCCGGAGCGGTCAGGAAGGAGAGAATGGTTGCCAGATCAACCATAAAAGTCATGCTATTACCCAAAAACCCTAAAAGCACCACTGCTCCTAAAGCCACAAAGATAATCCAAAACCAATAAGCGCCATGACGCATACCCCTTTCCTTAAAATTCGGAAAAACCACAACCGTAATCCTTTGTAAAATACGGGGATAGGCATCCAATACGGTAATGGTTGTACTAAACATGGTTGTCAAGGCAGCAATCCCAATGATGTAATAAGACCATTGCCCAAGGCTAGAAGTATACATTTCCACAAAGGTGGCGGCAAATTTTGGTCCTTCGGATGGCACTTCTTCGGGACTGCCGAACATCACCAATGCCCCGAGGGTCAAGAAGCAAATGGATAAAAAAGCAGCGCCCCAGTAACCCATGTGGAAATCAAACATAGATTCCTTCAGTTTGGGAGAATGCCCTGAGGTTTTTTTCCTTTCCAGGGTCCAGACAGAGTGCCAAACAGCCAAATCCAATGGCGCGGGCATCCAACCCATCAATGCAATAACGAAAGCAAGGGGTAAAGCAGACCAATTTGAGAAAATATTAATGGATTCGGCTTCATAAACAAAGCCGTATTGTGAAGCCATAATCACAGCCATGATCGTAGCAATGGCCAAAATCACTATGACAACCTTAATTAGCTTATCAAGGAAAGGAAAATTCCCTATCAATAAAATGGTTAGGCAAATGACAAGGATAATGGCGCTCCACATTACCGGGCCCAATCCAAACCCAAATAAATGGGCTGCCAAACCTGCGGTAACAATAGTAACCGCTGCTTGAATAGCAAACATAGTCCCCAAAGTCATAACGATAAACAGGCCCAAAGCCCAATTGCCCAATCTTTTGTACCCCTCAATGAGACTTTCGCCCGTGGCTACTGCATAACGCGGACCGTATTCAAAAAAGGGAAATTTTAGGATGTTGGCCAAAATAACAAAAACAAGCAAGGCAAAGCCAAACCCTGCACCAGCTCGCGTGGACTGAACAAGGTGAGAAACGCCTATGGCTGCTCCGGCATACAATAAACCGGGTCCGATGGTCCGTAAGTAGCCTTGTAGTTTTGTTTTAGCTGGTCCCTTTGACATGTAGCAGTTTGGACTCTAATATAGGGTTTTGAAAATTTTCTAAAAAAGAAAAGCTTGAAACTTTCATATGGTTAAGGCTAAAATGGATCAAAAGTAGCCTATTTATTAATTTTGCAGTGGAGGGTTGACAGAGCGGCCGATTGTGGCGGTCTCGAAAACCGCTGTCCGCCAGCCGGCGGACCGGGGGTTCGAATCCCCCACCCTCCGCTAAGCTAACAGCATGCTTTAGGCTTTCTTAATCCAATAACCGGTTTAATCCAATGTAAACCAACAAACCCAGTATGATAAAAATCAAGCTAATTAAATACGGAATATTCGAAGCGGTTCCCTCTTTCAGGGAGGAGATCAAAACAAATAAAGCAACAATGATTAAGAGTATTCCACTCTGCTTAGCCAGTTCTTTTGCCATAGGTTTAGTTTTCTTCAAATTTTAAACTTATAACCGACAAAATCAATTTTTCACCTATAAATCCCATTGAAAATCAAATGCCTTATTTTCTTTAATTACCTTTGTATGATATCTTAGCATTGTTTCATTCAAACTGACGGAAAGCAATACCCAATCGCCATGATGTTCTCGAGAACCTGCGAATATGCAATAAGGGCGATCCTCTACATTGCAGCCAATTCCGACCCCGAAAAGCAAGAAAGGCTTGGTATAAAGACTATAGCCAAGGACCTCGAAGTGCCCACGCATTTCTTAAGTAAAATCCTTCAAACCTTAACACGGCATGGCCTCTTATCCTCCATTAAAGGGCCCAATGGTGGATTTTATCTGAATAAAACCCAAAGAAAAAAACCTCCGATAAAAATTGTGGAAACCATCGATGGGAATGCCATTTTTAAAAAATGCGGATTAGGCCTTAAATATTGTTCCGACAAAAAGCCCTGCCCGGTTCATTTTGAATTTGCCAAATACCGGGATGGCATAAAATCAATGCTATCCACTCAGAATATACAGGAAATGGCAGAGGGATTAGGGGATAGAAAGCAATTCATTTAAACCTTTTTCCATGCAGGTTATAAGAAAGGAACCCATATGAATTCCAAAACTTTGTTAACCCAAAAATAGCTTTAAATGGATAAACAAACCTGGGAACAACGGTATGGACAAAATGAATATATTTATGGACAGGAACCCAATGAATTTTTTGCCACTGAGTTACGCAAATTAAGGAAGGGCAAGATACTGTTACCCTGCGAAGGAGAAGGGAGAAATGCCGTATTTGCAGCGAAATTAGGATGGCAGGTGGATGCCTTTGATTATGCCGAAAATGGAAAGCAAAAAACACTGGATCTTACTGAGCAGGCAGGGGTTCAAATCAATAACTACTGGATTAACGGAGCAAAAGACTTTAAACCGGAAGAAGAAAATTACGATGCCATTGCCCTCATTTATTGTCATATCGAACCTGAATCGAGGTATGATTTTCACCAGAAAATGGTGAAAGCCCTAAAGCCAGGGGGTACTTTAATTTTTGAGGCATTCTCCAAAGAACAAATAAACTACAATTCAGGAGGGCCACCCGTTGAAGAAAGGCTTTTCAACGCAAACGAAATAAAGCAGGAATTTAAAGGACTTAATTTTCAAATCCTGAATAAATCAATAATTCAACTGAATGAGGGCTCCTATCATCAGGGAGAAGCTTCGGTAATTCGTTTCATTGGCCAAAAAGCAACCACTTCAAATTAACATCAAGCATAAAAATTGCCTATGATCAAAAAGATTGAACATCTTGGTATTGCGGTCAAAGACCAGAAAGAAGCCGAAAACGTATTTAACAAAATCCTGGGTAAGGAACCCTACAAAAAAGAAACAGTAAACTCGGAAAATGTAGATGTGAATTTTTACCAAACCGGTGAAAGCAAAATTGAATTATTGGAAGCCCTGGCGGATGATAGTGCCATAAGCCAATACATAGCCAAAAAGGGGGAAGGCATTCACCACATTGCCTTTGAAGTGGATGATATCTATGCGGAAATTGAGCGGCTAAAAAAAGAAGGATTTCGTTTCATCAATGAAACACCGAAAGAAGGTGCGGATAACAAATCTATTTGCTTTCTGCATCCGAAAAGTACAAAGGGCGTTTTAGTAGAATTATGCCAGGAGAAAGTATAAAACGCCTTTTCAGATTCTTCTTATAAAGAGGAGCTTACTGGAATCTTAAGAGGTCTCCAGACTGGAAAAATGGGCTGAGTGTTCCCGTATTATATCCACGGATGTTTCATCAGGTTCCATAAAGGCTTTGTCCAACACCTCAAAAGTCCGGTAAAAGTTGTCATATTGTTGCCTTAAATGGGAATTTTCCATTAAAGCTTCGCGAATGGCCTTTGTTTCCGCTTCATCAGTTTCGTTGTAATAGTAACGAATGAGATCATTTTGTGTAAATTTCCGGTTCATATCGCATCGTTTTTAGTGTTTAACGCTTAATTTCTTCAATTATTTTTTAATAAACCGGAAAAGCCATCAATAACCCTCATGTCGTTAATAATAGGAAGTTATTTGATGTTTTTCCATATAGCGCTTAAGGTTGTTCAGGGCATATCGCATCCTTCCTAATGCCGTATTAATACTCACATTGGTAAGGTTTGCAATTTCCTTAAAACTCAACCCGGCATAATGCCTGTAAACAAGCACTTCCTTTTGTTTTTCCGGTAATTTTTGAATCAAATCCCGTACCTGCATTTCAGTTTGATCCCGGATAATTTCTTCCTCCCGGTTTTCATCTTCCTTGACATCGAGATTTTCCAAAATATCTTTTCCTTCTTCATCGGTAATGGTCGGCACTTTATTTGTTTTTCGGAAATGATCGATTACCAAATTCCGGGCAATCCTCATAACCCATGGCAAAAATTTCCCTTGCTCTTGATATTTACCTTTTTTAAGGGTATTAATGACCTTCATAAAGGTCTCCTGGAAAATATCTTCAGCCAGGTACTCGTCTTTAACCAAAAAGTAAATGGTTGTGTAAATTTGCGATTTATGCCGATTAATCAGCATTCGCAAACAATCCTCATTGCCATTAAGGTATTGGTCAATAAGGTCCTGATCAGAAATAACTTCCTTGCGCATAACTCTACAATTTTAGGAGGTTCAACAAGCATTTTAATCACTTTAAATTGTAGAGATTTTCCTTATGGCAATGGGTTTTTTGGTTAGACAATCACTTGGGTTAATAAAAAACTTTTTGTAAATATAATCATTTATTAAAAAAAACCAAATCTTCTCAAAAAAAATTTTACCATTCTAATGCAGGAGTACAACTTAGAATCCCTGGATCACCGGAATTATAGCCTACTAAAAAATGTGAGGCAAAACAACCTGAAAGGCATTGACTTAGCCATTCCCCATAACCATTTTATTGTGGTTACCGGGGTATCCGGATCTGGCAAATCTTCACTGGCATTTGACACCCTCTATGCGGAAGGCCAAAGAAGGTACATAGAAAGCCTCTCGGCTTATATTCGTCAGTTCCTTGGCAAAATAAACAAGCCTGATGTAGATTATATCAAAGGATTAGCCCCTGCCATAGCGATTAAACAAAAGGTAAATACTGCTAATCCCCGTTCTACAGTAGGGACATTTTCCGAGATTTACGATTACTTTAAGCTATTATTCGCCCGAATAGGGAAAACCATTTCGCCCATTAGCGGCCAAGAAGTGAAAAGACATACTGTACGAGATATGCTTGATTTTATTCATAGGCAGCCTGAAGGGGCCAAATACCAAGTGATAGCCCCAATCGTCAAGCCAGAGGAAAGAAGTTGGAAAGATGAGTTTTCCGTCATCCTCCAGAAAGGTTTGAGCCGGATTCTGATAGGCGAACAAGTCCTTAAGACGGAGACTTTGGTTGACTTTTTTCAGGGCAATGGTCACCTGGAAAAGCAAACTGAAGAAAAGATCAGAGACCACGAGTACCTCGCTAACCATTCAGCCCTCATTATAGACCGGTTGACAGTAAAAAAAGAATATGATGAGCACCTGGAGACACGAATAGCAGATTCCCTGCAAACCGCTTTGTATGAGGGTCAGGGAACTTGCACGCTTGAATTTTATGATGAAAATAAAAACCCTGTAAGGCATGATTTTAATAACCGCTTTGAATTAGACGGGATGAAATTTGAAGAACCTTCCGTTAATTTATTCACCTTTAACAGCCCATACGGTGCTTGCCCCACTTGCGAAGGTTTTGGCCAAACCATTGGTATAGATGAAGAAAAAGTCATACCGGATAAATCCCTTTCCATTTATGAAAATGCTGTGGCATGCTGGAAAGGAGACAAAATGAGTCAATGGAAAAAAGAATTTATTAGAAGGGCTAAGCAGTACGATTTTCCGGTTCATGAACCTTATCAAAACCTGTCCGATCAACAGAAAAACTTCCTTTGGCATGGAAATGAAAATGTTTCCGGTATTTACGACTTTTTTGATTACCTTGAGCGGAAATCCTACAAGATCCAGTACCGCGTTTTAATGGCCCGTTACAAGGGAAAAACAGCTTGTCCGACTTGTCAAGGAAAAAGGCTGAGAAAAGAAGCCCAATATGTCAAAGTAGGAGGTTACGCCGTAACAGACTTGGTAACCTTGCCTATAGCAGAAGTCAAAACGTTTTTCGACAACCTGAACCTCCGGGAAGATGATGCCCAAATTGCCAAAAGGCTTCTGACAGAAATTAGCCTCAGGACTCAGCTTTTATGCGATGTGGGTTTGGGCTATCTCACGCTTAATAGGGCAGCCAACACCCTTTCAGGTGGCGAAACCCAACGTATCCAATTGGTTACATCGCTGGGCAGCAATTTAACAGGCTCACTTTATATCCTGGATGAACCAAGTGTGGGACTCCATCCAAGGGATAATGCCCGGCTGGTAAAAGTGCTTAAAAACCTGCAATCCCTTGGTAATACGGTCATTGTGGTAGAACATGATGAGGAGATCATCAATGCAGCGGATCAGGTGATTGATATTGGCCCTCATGCCGGGAATAATGGTGGCGAGCTGGTATTTCAGGGAACCCTTGAAGCCCTTAAAGCTTACGGAACATCTTACACAGCTGATTATTTGAATGGTAAACGGCATATTCCCCTTCCGGATCCCCGTAGAAAGCCGACTGACTTTATAGAAGTGGAAGGGGCCAATAAGCATAACCTTAAAAACCTGGATGTGCAAATCCCTTTGAATGCAATCTCAGTTGTTACCGGCGTAAGTGGTTCGGGCAAATCCACTTTGGTAGGAAATGTGCTACAACCCAGCCTGGAAACCTTAAAAGATAAAGGCAAGCCCGAACCGTATAACTGCCAACACATAAAGATCCCTAAAAATGGCATTACCCGAGTGGAATATGTTGATCAAAATCCGTTGGGGAAATCCTCCCGTTCAAACCCGGTCACTTACTTGAAAGCCTTTGACCCCATCAGGGAACTATTCGCTGACCAGCCCTTGGCAAAAATGAGCGGTTTTACTCCGGCTTATTTCTCATTCAATGTGGATGGGGGTAGATGCGATAACTGTAAAGGGGAAGGTTACATTACGGTGGAAATGCAATTTATGGCTGATATACACCTGACCTGCGAAGAATGTAACGGAAAACGGTTTAAACCAGATATCCTAAAGGTTACCTATCACGAGCACAATATTGCTGATGTGCTTGAAATGACCGTCAATGAAGCCCTTAAGTTTTTTCAGGGGCAAAAAGTCATCACACAGCAATTAAAACCCCTATACGATGTGGGACTGGGCTACCTTAAGCTCGGGCAACCCTCCATAAATTTAAGTGGGGGAGAAGCCCAGCGGATTAAACTGGCCAGTTTCCTCACTAAACAAACTGACAATGCCCCGATCCTTTTCATATTTGATGAACCCACAACAGGCCTGCACTTTCACGACATTCACAACCTTTTACACGCTTTTAATGCCCTGATAGAAAATGGCCATACCATCCTCATTGTGGAACATAACCTTGACATTATAAAATCTGCCGACCAGGTTATTGATTTGGGTAAGGAAGGCGGTAAATACGGTGGGCATTTAATATTTCAGGGATCCCCGGAAGGCTTGATGAAACAAGCGGATTCCCATACCGGAAATTACTTAAAAGCCAAAATTGAAAATGAAAAAAGCCTGGTGAATGCCCAGTCATCATGAGAAAACATCATTGGGAAGGGGATGAATGCCTGAAACGAATAAACTCGGAAGAATATACGAATTGACACAGTTCCTCATTGGTAGATTCTTTAATGTCCTCAGGCACTCCATCCCACCATTTTTCGCCGTTATAGAGGAAAATAACATTATCCCCGATTTCAAAAACGGAGTTCATATCGTGGGTATTAATAACGGTCGTAATATTAAAATCCAGGGTAATTTCCCGGATCAGGTTATCAATGACAGAGGCTGTTTGAGGATCCAGACCGGAATTGGGTTCATCCACGAACAAATACTTGGGATTCATTGATATAGCTCGCGCAATACCAACCCTTTTCTTCATTCCCCCGCTTAGTTCCGAAGGATAAAGCTCGTTCACGTTGCCTAAATTGACCCGTTTTAAGCAGGAATTCACACGCTCTTTTATTTCTTCACTGGATTTATTGGTGAAAACTTCCAAGGCAAATCCCACATTTTCTTCAACCGTAAAGGAATCAAACAGAGCTGCTCCCTGAAAAAGCATCCCCATTTCCTGCCGAATGATTTTTTTACGTTCGTAGGTCATATTGGAAAATTCCCTTTCATCATAAAAGATAGATCCGGAATCGGGATTATGAAGACCCACAATACATTTCATAAGGACAGTCTTGCCACTACCGCTTGAACCAATGATCATATTGGCTTTTCCCTCTTCGAAACTGGTATTGATGTCATTGAGCACCACATTTCCTTCAAAAGCTTTATTCAAATGTTCGACTGTTATCATAAAGTTTCTTGCTTCAGCATTCTTAAAGGAATAATTGCGCAAGTAAATAATCCAGAAAAAGAATAAACACACAGCTCAACACCACTGCCCTGGTACTGGATTGCCCCACTTCCAATGCACCACCGTAAGTGTAATAACCTTGGTAAGAAGGAACTGAGGAAAGCACAAAAGCAAAAGTTACCGCTTTAATCAGGGAAAAGACCAATGTAAAAGTTCTAAAAGTGTTTCTGGTCCCTTCCAGGAATTCCTTCATGGTTAAAATATTAGTGACTTCCCCCGCCAAAATACCTCCGGAAATGGTTAGGAACATAGAGATGATCACCAACATGGGAATTACAAACAATGCAGCAACGATTTTTGGAAAGATTAAATACCCTGCGGAATTGATTCCCATCACTTCTAAGGCATCAATTTGTTCACTGACGCGCATAGTTCCTATTTCGGAAGCGATACTGGACCCTACGCGACCGGCTAAAACCAAGGTGGTAATGGTGGGAGATAATTCCAGAATTGTTGAATTGCTTACCACACTCCCTATCACACTATTAGAAAATAAGTTGCTAACCAATTGATAGGAAGTTTGAATAGTAGTCACCGCACCCATGAAAACCGATATTAATACAACGATACCAAGGGAATTAACACCAATGTTATTCATTTCAGACAATGTCCTTTTCCAGAAAAGACTCCCCTTTTCTGGTTTGGAAAATGCCTTGCGAAGCAGTAAGATGTACTTACCGAAGTAATAAAAAGGTGCCATGAACCACTAACTCTAAAAAATAAAGGGAACTAAAGGTGCGAAGTTAATAGAACAATGACAATTTTTATGGATGCACTGTTATTCAAAGCTGTGGAGTAAGCACTTAAGCAATAACCCAAGATTTCTGTAAACCTTTTATTTACCCTTAGTATCCCTTGAAATAGCCTTTCGTCCCTTAAAAACCGCTAAGGAAACCATCCCTTTTTGATGTTTTTTCAAAATTTTTTTATCATGACTTCCTTTTAGTTCGCCACTCCGCTGAAAACGACAATTTTGTAAAGGCTGGTTATGAAAAAGGAAATCGCTGCATGAACAATTCAAAACTTCTAATTATTGTTAAAAACGAACAAAGAATGCAACATTTTAGAATTCAGAGCCGTCTTTATTAATAAAGGGTTTCTGAAAATAAAATTTTAACCCGAAATTTGCTAAGCCATAATAGGTTAACATGATTAACATATGATTGATGTTAGGGAATACTTGAAAAGTTTCAATTTTTGCGATACGCTTTTTCAGTATAAAAGAAGGAGTACTCGTGAAGTAGATATAGGTGGCGTTCCGGTAGGCGGCAACAATCCCATTAGGATTCAATCCATGACCATTTCAAATACGCGCGATACGGAAGCTACCGTAGAAGAGGTGATTGAATTAGCAGATGCCGGGTGCGACTACGTCAGGATTACAGCGCCCAGTAAAAAAGAAGCTGAAAACCTGCAAAACATTAAAGATCAAGTTAGAAAAAGGGGCTATTCCATACCGTTGATTGCCGATATCCACTTCACCCCTAATGCAGCAGAAATAGCGGCCGAAATCGTAGAAAAGGTGAGGATTAATCCCGGCAATTATGCAGACAAAAAAAGGTTTCAGGTCTTTGAATTTTCTGATGAGGAATATCAGGCCGAATTGGAAAGGATTCGTGAAAAATTCACCCCGTTGGTTAAGGCTTGCAAAGCCAATGGCACAGCAATGCGGATTGGCACCAATCATGGTTCCCTTTCTGACCGGATTATGAATCGCTATGGAGACACGCCCGAGGGCATGGTTGAATCAGCGATGGAATTTTTACGAATTTGTGAAGACAATGACTTTTATGATATCGTGCTCTCCATGAAAGCGAGCAACCCTAAAGTCATGGTAGAGGCCTATCGAATGTTGGTTGCCAAGATGAGTGAAGAGGATATGCATTATCCGCTTCACTTGGGGGTTACGGAAGCCGGGGACGGCGAAGAGGCAAGGATAAAATCAGCCACAGGGATCGGCACTTTGCTGGAAGACGGGTTGGGAGATACCATCCGGGTTTCCCTCACTGAAAATTCCGTTTACGAACCTGAAGTAGGCCGCAAGTTGGCTGAAAGGTACCATTCAAGGGTTAACCATCCGCCAATCCACCACATTCTTGACCATAACGTTGGCCTGGATAATAAATCCCCGGCATACAATCCCTTTAGCTTTGAGCCGAGGGCAAGCAGAAAAATCTTGAATATCGGGGAAAATGAAGCCAAAAGGGTCATCGCTGATTTCAGTCAGAAAGATCAACTACGGCCCTTATCATTAAAAGCGGTAGACTACCATTATGAACCAGCCTCCCAAAGCTGGAAACCAGGCGAACATGCCTGTGATTTCCTATACCTGGGATCCCGGGAAATTCCTTTCCAACCTCCTGAAAACCTGGGTTTAATTTACGATTACCCACTCTGGAACGATTTAGGAAATCCTTTTAATACTTATCCCCTGTTTAATAAAACGGATTATTTAAATAAAAAGCATCAGAATCCTGATCTGAATTTTCTGTACACCTCAGTGGAAGAACTTGATGCGGATTTTATAAAGACCTTGGAAGAAGATCCAACGGTCACATTGGTACTGGAATCGCAAAATCCTCACAATTATCCCGAACTGCGAAAGACCTTTATTGACCTGGAACGCTTGCGTATTGATACGCCAGTCATCATCAAAAACACCTACCATCAACCGGATTCGGAACAATTCATTTTAAATGCAGCCACAGATATTGGGGGGCTTTTGATTGACGGATTCGGCGATGGCCTCTGGACCAACTACCATAACCCAGAAGCAGAAAATCCGATTAATTCCATTCGTCTGGCAAACCGTACTAATTTTGGTATTTTACAAGCTACTGGTGCACGGATCTCTAAAACAGAATTCATAGCTTGCCCATCATGCGGCCGTACCCAGTTTGATTTACAAGAGACCACTGCGATGGTAAGGGAAAAAACCAGCCATTTGAAAGGGGTCAAAATTGCTGTTATGGGTTGCATTGTGAATGGCCCGGGTGAAATGGCTGACGCAGATTATGGTTACGTGGGGACTGGCCGGGGTAAAGTGGCACTTTACCGCGGTAAAGAGATTGTGAAAAAAAACCTGGAAAGCCAGGAAGCTTTGGATGAATTGATCAATTTAATTAAAGCGGATGGAAAATGGGTTGAAGCTTCGGCCTAAAAGAATAGGTCTTCCAGATGACAATTTTTGTGTCCTTTGAATAAAAGGAAACTTAAATAGTTAATAAATTGTAAATTTGAACCGATTAATGTTAAAAAGCTTTTAAATCTTATTGATTATGAAAAACCTATTCGTCTTTACACTTATTTGTTTATTGAGTTTTGGGGCATTAGCACAGCTACCTAACTCCCAGCAGCAAAATCAACCTGTAAAACCTTCTGATGCCGACCAATTAAAGCAACAAAACTGGGTTTCTCCCGGGAATGGAAAATTGAAGGGGAAAACAGGTAAAAAGCCTGTTTACGAACGTTACTTCAACTACTACAGTGCTTTTGACTCACTGGGTATTGCTAATACTGCCCAACAAGGGACAGGTTACACAAATATCCACTTTGATTCTTTAATGGTTATTCCCCAAGATGGTGATGGTTTCGGCAATGGAGCCCATTCCGTAGGCATGGTATTACATCCTACTTCAAGCATTTTTAATGACTTGCATAGCGCCAACGGACCCAATCGTGAATACAAAGGATATACGAATTGGACACTTGATTCTGTGGCTTTTCCTTACGCCTACACCCGCCCAATAGATACATTGCCCAATGGAGACGAAGTGGTTGATACCTTAACCATTCAAATTTACCGTGAACGACTAAACGATGGATCAGCAACAAGCATGATCACTAACTTCTTTTGGACCGGGCCATTGCCGGAAGATACCGTAAATTTTGCAATGCCCACTATAAATAGAAGTGAAAGGAAGGGAAATGCGGCTATTGAGGAAATTACGGTTTTACTTAATTCAGAGGACACAGCTGCTGCCAATCCAAGATTCATTACGGAAGAAGTAGGAGAGAGTGCCAGTAACCGTGTTGGACAAGAAATAATAATGGCTACAACGGTAACCTTCAAACCCGGACACCCTTACAGCAATACTGATACAATTGTGGATTTTAGCGGTCAAAACCCTGTTTATAAAAGTAACTCTTTCCGGCTACTAAGGTACGTTGACCAATCAGGTTTTAAAATGAAATCCTACAACAATGGTTTAACATTACTAACCCAGCAGGTTTATTACCCGGACTCATTCTCGCAAAACAATCCTTTCGGCACTTCATACTTTGCGCGGAATAATCCGGTCAATCAACAAGGTGGCACCTCTTCCATGATTTTTTACGAATTCTTTTTTCACCTGACAGCCACCAATACATCTGTCCCTGAGGCATCGAAAAAACCCTTAAAAATTGGTTCGGTTTATCCGAACCCGGCACCAGCCAATAGTGAGGTTACTGTCAATTTAAACTTGGAAAGTCCTCAAAAATTAAACATGAGCTTATATAATTCCATTGGTCAATCAGTCAAAACCCTTGGTAAGCAAAACTTATCCAAAGGGCAACATCAATTAAATATAAGCACCAATGACCTTGATCCCGGTGTTTATTTCCTTAATTTAAGTTCCGAAGGAACAGTTCAAGAAACCAAAAAATTGAATGTGGTTAAATAACCTTTAACTTAAAGGAGAAATATCACTAAAGCCCCCATTTTTGGGGGCTTTTTTGTTGCTACCCAATTCTGATTTTCAGCAGACTTATGAACAAGAAAGCACTTTATAAAAAGGTAAAGGCTTACTTTGAAGAAAACATGCCGGAACCCAAAACGGAACTTCAGTATGAAAATTCCTACCAATTATTGGTTGCGGTAATACTGTCTGCTCAATGCACGGATAAACGCGTCAATGTAACGACTCCCGATTTTTTTGCCCGATTTCCTCAGGCAAAGGACTTAGCCAATGCTACTTTTGATGAAGTCTTTCCGTACATTAAAAGCATTAGTTATCCGAATAATAAAACCAAGCACCTCATAGCGATGGCTGATAAATTGGTCAACGAGTTTAAAGGTCAGGTGCCGGACAATGTAGAAGCCCTTCAAAAACTGCCGGGTGTAGGGAGAAAAACCGCCAATGTAGTGGCTTCGGTGGTTTTTAACAAAGAAACCTTTCCGGTAGATACCCACGTTTTCCGGGTAGCCCAAAGGATAGGGCTGGTAAAAGCGTCCAAAACCCCACTCCAGGTTGAAAACCAACTTTTGGAGCTAATTCCTAAAAAGATGCGGGGAAAATTTCACCATTGGCTAATCCTTCACGGACGGTATACATGTTTGGCAAGGAAACCTAAATGTCACGAGTGCGGATTAACCGATTATTGCAAATATTACAGGGAAACCATCCAGGCTGAAGCAAAATAGGGGCTTAAAAGCTCTTTAGCCATTTATTAGGAATTAATCTTCACCCTTAAAGAACATTTTTTATCTTTGTTAGAAGTGATGGATTAAAATTTAAAAACCAATGGCAGAAAAAACCAATAAAGCACAGGACGAAAAAGAAAAAGCGCTTAATCTGACCCTTGATAAACTTCAGAAAACCTACGGCAAAGGGGTTGTGATGAAGATGGGGGATGAAACAGTTCAGGATACGCCTGCTATTCCTACAGGTTCATTAGGGCTTGATATTGCATTAGGTTGTGCAGGATTACCAAGGGGACGTGTGGTAGAAATTTATGGCCCTGAATCCTCGGGTAAGACAACCCTGGCTATGCAGACCATTGCTGAGGCCCAAAAAGGCGGTGGTATAGCCGCTTTTATTGATGCCGAACATGCATTCGATAAATTTTATGCAGAAAACCTCGGCATAGATGTAGAAAACCTCCTCATCTCCCAACCTGATGACGGAGAACAATCCCTGGAAATTACAGACCACCTGATCCGTTCAGGCGCTTTGGATGTGATAGTCATTGACTCTGTTGCTGCATTAACCCCTAAAGCCGAATTGGAAGGAGAAATGGGGGATTCCAAATTGGGCTTACAGGCTCGTTTAATGTCACAAGCGCTTCGTAAGCTTACAGGATCTATCAGTAAAACCAAGTGCGTTTGTATTTTTATTAACCAGCTTCGGGAAAAGATCGGGGTTATGTTCGGTAGCCCGGAAACCACTACAGGGGGTAATGCCCTGAAATTTTACTCCTCGGTTCGTTTGGATATTCGGAAAATCCAATCCCTTAAAAATGGCAAGGAAGTAATAGGAAACCGGGCCCGTGTAAAAGTAGCCAAAAATAAAGTCGCGCCCCCCCTCCCAACAGAAGAGTTTGATATCCTTTACGGGGAAGGCATTTCCCATGAAGGCGAAATCCTGGATTTAGGTGTTGATTACGAGATCATTAAAAAAAGTGGCTCCTGGTTTAGCTACGGTTCCACACGTTTAGGTCAGGGAAGGGACGCTGTAAAGCAACTTTTTAAGGACAACCCGGAACTGGCGGAGGAAATCGAAAATCAAATACGGGAAAAAGCGTTTCAAGATTTCAACCAGCGTAAACAAAAAAATTCAGAGGAAGAAAGCGATCAAAGTAAGGCTGAAGAAGAAAAGGAGCAAAATTGATAAATTAAAAGGTAGTTTTAAATAAGGATTCTATATAGCCATTGCTTTTTTACAAACGAGCTTTTGCATCACAGGAATTCTTTCCGGCTTGCTCCTTAAGAATGTGAAAAAAACGATTAAAATATTCGCATTCAAGAGGGTTAAAGGCTATCTACTGAGATTCTACCCCATTAAACTGATGGAATTCGTTTAAAGGGGTCCCTTTTAATTTAATCACCAGAGCCTGAAATCGATTTAATTCAATTTCCTTAACGACCGGCTTAATTATTCAATGGAGAATTCCCTCAATGTAATTAAAATACCATTTTAGATTAGCGGCTTAAAATACTACATAAACCCCATTATTCAAGGAATGAACTTTATCCTGAGCAAGTAGAAATTTGTTTTTCAACAAATTATTTTGGACCTTTGCGGCTTCATTTTATTTTAAAAAATCTTTTATTTTAAAGTAACGATCGTTTTAGAAAATTAAATTTTGAAAAATTATGAGCTCTGAAGATGTTAAAAACAAAAATGTAGACGAAAAAGGTTTTGTTAGAGAATCAGGACATTACAAAGATGAATACGTTAGTGATTTTGTTGACAAGTGGGACGATTTAATCGATTGGGAAGCCCGTGGAAAAGGGGAAGGCGATTTTTTCATCCAGGAGTTAAAGAACCGTGGGAAAAATAAGATTCTGGATGTGGCAACCGGTACTGGTTACCACTCCATCAAATTAATGGAAAGTGGCTTTGAAGTTGATAGCGTGGATGGTAATCCCAATATGCTGGCCAAGGCCTTTAATAATGGTCGGAAAAGAGATTTGATCCTTCGTACAATCCAGGCTGACTGGCGTTGGTTGAATAAAGATGTGCATAGTAAATACGATGCCATCATTTGTTTAGGTAATTCTTTTACACACCTTTTCTCAGAGAATGACCGAAGAAAAGCACTGGCTGAATTTTACTCCGCTCTACGCCATGACGGAATCCTGATTTTGGATCACCGAAATTACGACACAATACTGGACAGAGGATTCTCCTATAAGCATACGTATTATTATGCAGGCGAAGATGTCAAAGCTGAGCCCGAACATATTGACGAAGGCTTAATTCGCTTTCGCTATGAATTCCCGGACGAATCTGTTCATCATTTGAATTTTTTCCCACTGAGAAAGGAATACGCAACCCGTTTGATGAAAGAGGTGGGTTTTCAGCAAATCCATACCTATGGAGACTTTCAGGAAACCTATCAGCAGGACGATCCGGATTACATGATTCATATCGCTGAAAAGAAATACCTCGGCGAAGATTGATGTTTTATCCCCGGTCCTTGACCATTTTCAATTAGAGTGTCCGTACCGGGTACATAGCTTTACTCAAAAATGGTTGCAAATCAGCAGGATTTTTATTTGTTGGGATAATAAATCGTTAATGGTAGCCCTTCAAAACCTATTTAAAATATAGGATACCCCAAAAAAAGCCAATGGCTAAAAAGTCATTGGCTTTTTTATTTCCAGGGTTTAATTCCCTTATTTTTATTTCCGCTAACCTTCAAGGATTTACTATTTTCGCCTAAACAAAATAACCTTAGGACATGCCGGATAAGGAGACTTTACTAAAAGCCTATCGCTTAATGTGCACGGAAAGGGCTATGGCCAGGATATACGATGAAAACAAATCCATTACTCGTTATGTCCATTCTACTTCCAGAGGCCATGAGGCCATTCAATTAGCCACTGCTTTTCACCTTGAACCCCATGACTTTGTTAGCCCCTATTACAGGGATGATTCCATTTTAATGGGTTTAGGCCTTACCCCCCATGAAGTCATGCTGCAATTACTTGCCAAAAAAGATGATCCTTTTACTGGTGGGAGAAGTTACTATTCGCATCCCAACCTTAAACGTGAAGGTTTCCCTACCATCCCTCATCAAACAAGTGCCACAGGGATGCAAGCCATTCCTACCACGGGTGTGGCACAAGGAATCCAATACCTGGAAGAAAGAGGGTTACTTGAGACTGAAGAAAAACCTGTTGTTGTATGCTCATTAGGAGACGGATCCATAACGGAAGGAGAGGTATCTGAAGCCTTCCAGGAAGCGGTCCTTCATGAATTACCCATATTTTACCTGATCCAGGACAATAGTTGGGGTATCTCGGTTAGTGATAAGGAAATGGCTGCTATGACCCCTTATGAATTTGCCGCAGGATTTAAGGGTATGAAAAGAAGCCAGACCGATGGTGCCGATTTCTCAGCGTCCTATGATGCCGTTCGCCGGTGCATGAATTATGTTCGAACTAACCGGAAGCCCATTTTACTCCATGCCAAATGTCCCCTTTTAGGCCACCATACCTCAGGGGTTCGGAAGGAATTTTACAGGGACGATCAGGACTGGGCTGAACATCAGGCACGGGATCCGATCCCTGTTATCGAGGAACAATTAAAAAACAAAGGGGTAGACCAGGAATCCCTTCAACAAATTGATGAAGAGGCATCCCAATTTGCCCAGGAAAGTTTTGATAAGACGGTGGCCTCCCCGGAACCTGATCCGGAAACGGTTGATACCCATATTTATGCACCAACACCCGTCACTGAAGAAAAAGGAGAACGAAGCCCCAAAAAAGGCAAAAAGGTTGTAATGGTGGATGCGGCTTTGCATGCCATCCAGGAGATCATGGAAGATGATGAACGGACTATTCTTTACGGCCAGGATGTAGGAAGAAGATTGGGTGGTGTATTCCGTGAAGCAGCCACCCTTGCCGAGAAATTCGGAGATGACCGGGTTTTTAATACGCCCATACAAGAAGCTTATATCATCGGATCGACAGTAGGAATGTCTGCGGCGGGCGCTAAGGCCTTTGTAGAAGTGCAGTTTTGTGATTACATCTGGCCCGGGATTAACCAATTAGCCACTGAGGTGGCAAAATCCTGCTATCTTTCTCTGGAAAAATTCCCGGTTAGTAGTGTTATCAGGGTTCCGCTCGGTGCTTATGGGGGAGGAGGTCCTTACCACTCAGGATCCTATGAGACTTCTATTTTAGGCATTAAAGGCTTAAAAGTAGCTTATCCGTCAAACGCAGCCGATATGAAAGGCCTTATGAAATCAGCTTATTTAGATCCTAACCCGGTCGTTATGTTGGAACACAAAGGCCTTTATTGGTCTAAAGTGCCGGGAACAAAGGCTGCACAAACCGCTGAACCGGACCGGGACTACGTCCTCCCCTTTGGTAAAGCCCGAATTGCCCTTGAAGCCGACCAGGAAAAGGTTGACAAAGGGGGGTCCATGTGTGTCATAACTTACGGAATGGGTGTTTACTGGGCCATGAATGCCGCTGAAGATCATAAAGGTGCGGTAGAGGTATTGGATTTGCGAACGCTGGATCCGCTTGATGAAAACCTCATTTTTGAAACGGTTAAGAAACATAATAAATGCCTTGTATTAACAGAAGAACAAATCAAAAACTCATTTGCCGGAAACATCGCGGGGCTGATTAATGAAAATTGTTTTGAATGGCTTGACTCACCCGTTTTCACTATGGGCTCTGAAAATATTCCAGGGGTTCCCTTGAATGTATATTTGGAAGAAGCTATGCTTCCTTCTGCAAGTAAGGTTTCAAGCAAGATCAAGGAGATTCTTGATTATTAGGAAGGTAATTTTGTGGTTAAGCAATACCTTTTTTATTAAATTTGCACCTTTATTAAAATCGATTAAACATTTTCTAAACCTAAAAATTTTTTAAAAATGTCTTATTTATTTACGTCAGAATCCGTTTCCGAAGGACATCCTGACAAGGTATCGGATCAAATTTCTGATGCCATCCTTGATGAATTTTTAAAGAAAGACGTACACTCCAAATTTGCTTGTGAAACCATGGTAACCACAGGGTTAGTGGTTATCGGTGGAGAGATCAAAACCAGTAGCTACATTGATGTACAAGACGTGGCAAGAAGGGTTATTAACCGAATTGGTTATAACAAAGCTGAGTACAAGTTTGACGCAGAATCCTGCGGTATTCTCTCCGCTATGCATGAACAATCCCCAGACATTAACCGGGGTGTTGAACGTGAAAGGGATGAAGAACAAGGTGCCGGTGACCAAGGCATGATGTTTGGCTATGCTACTACAGAATCCGATAACTACATGCCGCTGGCCCTGGATCTTTCTCATCGTATCCTCAGGGTGTTGGCTAATGTCCGCAGAGATGGCAAGGAAATGCCATACTTAGGTCCTGATTCCAAATCCCAGGTAACCATTGAATACGATGATAACAACAAACCAACCCGGATCGACACCATCGTTGTGTCTACCCAGCATGATGAGTTTGATACAGACGAGAACATGCAGAAAAGAATCGAAAGTGATGTAAAAAATATCCTGATCCCTAAAGTAAAGGAAACCTATTCAGACAGGGTAAAACAACTCTTCACTGACGATATCAAATATTTCATTAATCCCACCGGCAAGTTTGTTGTGGCTGGTCCTCACGGTGACACAGGTTTGACTGGTCGCAAAATCATTGTCGATACTTACGGTGGTAAAGGCGCTCACGGTGGCGGAGCTTTTTCCGGTAAAGACCCCTCGAAGGTGGACCGGTCAGCCGCTTATGCCACTCGTCATATTGCTAAGAACCTTTCTGCCGCAGGTGTTGCAGACGAAATTCTGGTTCAGGTAGCTTATGCCATTGGCGTTGCGCAACCCGTTGGCCTTTACGTTAACACTTACGGATCGGCTAATGTGAATATGACTGACGGTGAAATTTCCAAGAAGGTTGGTGAAATTTTCGATATGAGGCCCAATGCCATCATTAACCGCCTTGGCCTTACCAACCCGATATTTGAAGATACTGCGGCTTATGGTCACATGGGTCGAGAGCCCTATATGAAGAAAGTAGACTTTAATGGGGAGACCAAAGAAGTCGAAGCTTTTACATGGGAAAAACTTGATTATGTAGATAAAGTAAAACAAGCTTTTGGCTTGTAAAACAACCTTTTAAGGTGTCCCATTAAAAAGGCCGTTTCATCATTATGCATGAAACGGCCTTTTTTATTTTTAACCAAAAATTAATTTGCTAATACAACTTCTACCATTGGGTTTACGTTTTTTGTACAAAATTGTATTCATGGTAGATTCGGTAGGACATTTAATACAATCATTCCATGCATTTCTTAACTTTAGGGTTGAAAATTCATTGAATAAAAAACAAATTAAGGCTATTCAGGCTTTTCGGACAATATGAAAACCATTGGAAAACATATTGCTTTTTTCCTTTTATTCACCTTAGTCACATCCGCTCTTAACGGAAGGCATTTGGTCGGGGGTAGCCTAACTTATGAGTTTTTAGGGAAAACGGTTACCAACGATCATAAATACCGCATAACCCTTACCATGTACAGGGATGCTGCGAACCCGAGAGCTCCAGAATTTGACCGGCAAATCTCCATAGGCATATACCAGGATAATCAACCCTATACGCTAATGAAAAAAGTGAACATTGGCATTATTAACCAAAGGGGTAAAAAAGTGAAGATTCCTTCAGGGGGTAGTCAATGCTCGTTTCAGCCCAATGTACAAATTTTCAAAAAAACTTATCAAACCACTGTGGAATTACCCCCCTCGGTTTTGGGTTACCATTTGGTTCACATTAGGTGCTGTCGCAACAATACCCTTTTAAACCTGATCCAAAACATGGGCCAAACCTACCATGCCTATATCCCTCCTACTAATAAAAAGAACAGTTCTCCGACTTTCAGTGATATTCCGGCTCCCTACATTTGTTCGGGAGATAAAACCAATATTTCTTACCAAGCGACTGACCCGGACGGAGATTCATTGGCTTACAAATTTAAGGTCCCCTTTCACGGAGGCTCAGCCAATGCTCCAAAACCTGGTCCTCCTAACCCTTTGAGTCTTCCCATCCAAAAAGTTACTTACAGCAACGGTTATAATTTTAACCAACCATTTGGCAACAATGGAATTTCTAAAATTGACCATCAAACTGGACTTACCACACTCAAAGCCCCACAAAAGGGTCGTTACGCACTGGCTGTAGAGGTTGAGGAATACCGAAACGGTAAACTTTTAAGCAAAACCAGGAGAGATATCCAGATCATTGTTTTGGATTGTCCCGACAACCCAAGGCCCGATTATTTTCTCTCCAACAAGCCGGATAAAACCAATTTTACCATTAATGAAGGAGAAACCTTGAACCTTGATATTAAATTCAAGGACAGTGATAGCATGAAATTAATTTACGATGGACCGGTTTTTGATGAGATCGCTCCTCCGCGTGCTACAATGGATTCGACAAAAGGGAAAGACACCGTCAATTCAAAATTTACCTGGCACACCCAATGCGGACAAGCAAGAAATACCCCCTACATTTTCAGTGTAATCGCTAAAGACCAGGGTTGCCCGCCAAAACAAAATATCAAGAAAATTTCCATCAATGTTCAGGATTACGATGGAAGTAGAATTGAAGGAGCAGACAGTGTTTGCACTTTAAATAACCAAAGCCTTTATACCACAAGGATTGGCAGGAATGGAAAAGATTCTGTCGACTGGACAGTGACGGGTGGTAAAATTGTGAAAGGGCAGAATACGGATTCACTATGGGTGGATTGGCAAAATAAAGGAGCACAAGAAATCAAAGCCCGTACCGTGAGTAAACATGGGTGCAAACCGGATACCGCTACTTTTAAGGTCCAGGTATTTAAGCCTCCATACGGAGAGGGAGGACCTGATAAGGAGATATGTTCTGGAGACACCACCGTTTTAGGCCCTTCTTCGTTAGATACTTCCACCCAAATTTTATGGCTTGACAGTGGCAGGCTTGATGACCCCAGAAAGGCAAAACCAAGGTTTTCAGCAAAAAATTTTACCAATTTCCTTAAGAATATTGACCTTAGGGTCCGGCTAACACGTTTTTCCTGTCAAATCATTGATACGGTCACTGTTACCGTGAATCCCAAACCAGAAATTAATGGTATAAAAGGCGACCCCAAACCTTGCTTTTTCAGCACCAATACATACGAGGCCCAAAGTCCTTCAGCAATAAAATACCATTGGTTTAACTCCGGTGGAAAACCAAAGGATACCGTAACTTCCAATAGGCGATTAAATGTAAAATGGACCAATAAAGATAGCGGAACCATCAAATTGGTAACCGAAAACCAATATCAATGTCATTCAGATAGTTTCCAAAAAGATATTACTATTGAAAATCCTAAGATCGACACCATTTACGGGACACCTGTTGTTTGCCCAAACACAGAGCGGATTCGGTACTGGGTGGATTCCAATAACCAATCCAATTACCATTGGCAGGTAAAAAGGGGAAAAATAGTACAGGGCCAGGGAGATGGTATGATCCGTGTAAATTGGTCCGATTCGGGTTCAGGCCATGTGAAAGTGGTGGAAGAGACCAAAAATGGATGTTTTAGTGATACTTTCATGCTGCCAATAAAAATTAGTTATCAATTAGAGACTTCCCCAATTTTTGGAGACACCTCAGTTTGTGAGTTTTCCACCCACCCTTACCATGTGCAATATACAAACGGTTCACACTATGATTGGTGGGCAAGAAAAGGCCAAATTAATAAGCTACAACCCAGTAACGAAGTGTCCATCAATTGGGGCAATGCTAATGGGAACGGGATGTTAAAGGTCCTGGAAACAAGTTACGACTCGGTAAATGATAAATTGTGTAAAGGAGACACCGTTTATCAACCAGTTCGCATTAATCCCCTACCGGACCCTTCTAATATAAAAGGACCCGATACGCTTTGCCAGGAAAATAAAGGTAAATTTAAAATATCCGGTTTTCCGGAATCGAAATTCAAATGGGATTTTAATAACAAGGCCATTGATACGGTGCAAGCCCATAATGATTCCATAACCCTTAAGTTTCTTAAAGCGGGTAACTATACCCTTAAAGCTCAAGAAATAACCAAAGATAGCTGCCTTAGCCCGAACCGCACCCATACGATCTTTATTAAAGAAAAACCTGAAGAGCGATCAATTCAAGGTTTGGATACGGTTTGTTCACCCAATGAAATGGGCGTCAAGTACAATTATAACGGAGATTCGACCTCAACTTTTATTTGGAAAATAACTGGTGGAAAACTGAAAGAAGGGCAAGGGAAACGAACTGTTTCAGTAGATTGGTTAAAAGGGGGTCAGCAATCCATCCGAACTATTGAAAAGGCCAATAACGGTTGTTCCGGAGATACCGTTAAAAAGCCTGTAACAGTTGATTTGTTAGCATTGAAAATAGAAAATGTTACGACAATTTTTGATCAGCCAAGCAAAATGGCCATTTATTGGGATGCAATCAATAATCAATTTTTCCCTTATGAGCAACGGTTAATGAAAAAAGACTCGCAAGAAAATAATTGGTCGGAATTGGCTAAATATGGGAGTAATAAGTTCCAACAGATAGACCCGAAGGTTAAAACCAAACGGTTTCCCTATAATTACCAAGTCAGGACGAAAGACTTATGCCGGAAAAAAGTGGAATCCCGAGTTCATCGTTCAATATTACTCGCCTCAGAAAAACCTTCTGAAAAATCCTTAAAACTACACTGGACTCCTTATCAAGGTTGGGGGCAAGGCAATGTTGAACATTATGAGATATACAGGCGGGTAAGTGATAGCAATAGTTACAGGTATAAAAAAGTCAAAACCGTGCCTGGTAGTCAATTAAGCGCACCCATAACAAAAACCAACACCGGCCTTCAACAATGCTACCGGGTAAAAGCCTTAAAAAATGGAGACCACAGCGTTTATTCATGGTCAAACGAAACTTGTAAAAACTTCCCACCTTTTATATACGTGCCCAATGCATTTTCTCCATGGGATAAAAATGGTGTAAATGATAAATTCCGGGTAAAAGCTGCCAACCTCAAATCTTTTAAATTACAAATTTATACCCGTTGGGGTGAAAGGGTTTTTGAAACAACAGATCCGGACGAAGGATGGGACGGTACTTATAAAGGTAAGAAAGCACCAGCCGGAACCTATCTTGTAAAAATCCGTTACCAGGGATACCAATTAACAAAACTCTACAGCGGGACTGTCCACCTGCTAAGGTAAGCAATCTTTTGATAACTTACTCACCCAAAAAAATAACCCCGGGAAAGACCGGGGTTGGTGCTGCTTTAAAAGGAGGGGCACCATTCAATAAAATGAAAATCGCTTAAATAAATCTATTATTCAGGAATTCTTATCAGAATCTTCTTCCTCTTCTTCATCCGAAGAAAAACTTACTTCAAAATCTGAAGGGGTAGATGGGGTATCCACATCCTCTTCCTCCTCTATGTCCTCTTCCTGACCTTCTTCACCCTCTTCTTCAAAATTGTCCCGAGTAATGGTTTGACTTTTATCGTCATTGTCAAACTTCTCGAAATCATACTCGGGTAAGAGGTTTTCTTTTACATAATCAATAGCCTCGTTCAGCCCTTCAACGAATTTGTTGAAATCTTCCTTATATAGAAAAATCTTGTGCTTGATAAACTCCTTACTTTCAGGATGTTTTCTTTTACTCTCGGTGATTGTTACATAATAATCACTTTTCCGAGTACTTCTTACATCAATAAAATACGTGCGTTTTTTTCCGGCACGAATACGTTTCGAGAAAATCTCTTCTTTTTTACCTTTAGAATCTTCCATTACTACTACACTATTAGGTTACACAAAATCAAAATTCAATTAAACAACTTCCTAATGGCGAATTTTAGAAAAATTAACTAAAATTTCAATAATTTTCTTAAAAAATCAAACATTTTCCTTTTTTGACTTTTCATCCGGGTACTTAACACGAACATGGTAAATACTCTTCATTAGCCGTTTTAACCGATTCCGGACTATATTGATTTCCCGCATAGTAATATCAGCCTTTTCCATTTGGTTATCATAAATTTTGGCATCAATAATAGAATCAATTAAATCATCGAGTTCCTTTTCAGTAGGTTCCTGCTTACTTCTTGAAGCCGCTTCTACCGAATCCACAAGCATTACTACAGCAGTTTCCTTAGTAAAAGGTTTGGGGCCGGGATAACGAAACTTTTGTTCATTGACCCTCTCTTCACTGGAAAGTTGCTTAAGAAAATTGCGATAAAAATATTCAACCCGGGAAGTACCGTGATGTGTGCGAATAAATTTTGTGATTTGTTCAGGCAAACCTGCTTGCCTGGCTTTTTCAATGCCTTTGGGCACATGACTAATGATAACCCTGGCACTATCTTCATAGCTAAGGTTATTATGAGGGTTTTCCACATATTGCTGATTCTCAACAAAATATTCTGGATTATCCATCTTTCCTATATCATGATATAAGGCTCCTACTCTTGCCAGCAATGCATTACCACCAATTTCATTCAAAACTGTTTCCGAGATATTAGCCACCTGCAAAGAATGCTGGAAAGTCCCCGGAGCTTTCATAGAAAGCCTCCGTAGTACTTTTTTATTAATGTCAGCATATTCAATTAAAGTAATATCAGTGATAAAAGCAAATAGTTTCTCATGGGCATAAATCAAAGGGTAAGCCAATAAGGTCAGAATGAAGTTACCAGTAAACCATAACAAATTAGTCCATTCTATCCCCTTCAATGAGCCAACTTCGATAAATTTTAACCCAATAAAGTTAATGTAATAAGAAAAAACGATCATGATACTGGCAATAAAAAACTGGGATAAATACCTAATCCTGGACATAGCAAGAATACTCATGAAGCCTGCCATGATCTGAAGGATAATAAATTCCAAACCATTTGATACAAATAGGCCATTGATCAAAACGATCACTAAGTGAGCCATAATAGCCACCCTTGGACCAAAAAAAGCCAGAAGGATTATTGGCACAATGGCATAAGGGATAATGTAAATACTTAAGGCATTGTTTTGGTCTACATAAGTGCCTAAAACAATAAAAACCAAAATATTAATCAGGATCATTAACAGGGACTTAGTAGACCGGAAGACATCCTGCTTAAAAAAGCTCAGGTACACAGCAAAGATACCCATGATAAAAACTATCAGAAGCGTATAGCCACCTAAAACCAAGTACCTGCCTAATCCACTACCTATATAGGTGGCATATTCCTTTTCCAGGGATTTTAATATGCGATGTTTTTCTTTATCCACAACCTCACCCGGAGTAATAATTTGGTCTCCTTTCTCAACCATTCCCTTGTTCACAGAAACATCCTCTAAAAGGCTCTTCAATTTTTCATTGGAAAGTTTTTCTGCATAAATAATATTGGGTTCAAGGGCAGCTACCACCGATTTAATAAAAAAAGCTTCATTTAAGGAAGGCACCTTCTTAATCAAGGCTCTCAGGTCATTTTCAGCTTCCTGAAGGGTTGAGAAATCAGAAAATTGCTTTTCCTTCACCTTGTTATTTCTTACAAACCTAAAGTACTTTTTACCGGATTTTTCGTGAGCCTGTTCAATTTTAATAATACCCGGGTCATATAATCGGTTTAAAACCACTTCGGCCTTTTCCTGAAAATAGGAAAGCTCCTTTTCCGGGGAAGGTGTTTGATTTTTATAAGCTTTTGGAAGAATTTCTGTTTTAAGCTGCCTTTGAATTTTTTTTACTTTTCCGGAAACATGCCGATAATAGGGGCTAAATTGTTTGCGAATTTGTTCCTTTTCTTTCTTAATCTTTTCCGGGGACTTTTTTATCGGGAAGTTAAATGGCGCCTCCAGGGTTTTTTCATGCCAGGGTTCACCCAAATCGTAATCATACTGAAAACTACTACCTTTAGGGAGCACATAAATGATAATTGCGGTTGCCAGGAAAAACAAAAAGTAGCGAAACCAAGTAGCACTAGTCGCAACCAAACCTGCCATAACCAAAATCTCCTTTCATATTAAATTAAATGCTTCAATGACCTAATAAAAACGCCATTCAAATCCTAAATTCAGTGTTAAAATAACTTTAGCATCTTTTACACGAAAAGCCGGTTCAAAAATCCGGAATTATTTTGAATACCCCATCAAATTGCTTTTTGAACAATATTGCCTAAAATTTTTTTCCTTTGAACCGGAAACAAAATTAGCCTTAAACGTTTTAAATCAATCATTAAAAGGAAATAAAAACATGGCACGAGAAGTCTATATTGCATCTGTGGCAAGAACACCGGTAGGGAGTTTTGGTTCAACCTTAGCTTCCCTCCCGGCAACGGACTTAGGGTCAAAATCGATCAAAGCAGCTGTTGATAGGGCCGGAATTAAACCAGGGCAGGTTGAGGAAGTGTTTTTCGGTAATGTACTGACGGCCAATAATGGACAAGCTCCGGCCAGGCAAGCCGCACTCAATGCCGGAATCAGTAACTCTGTTCCATGTACCACTGTTAATAAAGTTTGTGCTTCAGGCTCTAAATCTGTAATGCTTGGGGCGCAAAGCATTTTACTGGGCGATTCGGATCTGGTCGTTGCAGGCGGTATGGAAAGCATGAGTAACACACCCTACTACTTAGACAATGCCCGTTTTGGCTACAAAATGGGACACGGTAAAATGGTTGACGGTATCCTACGGGATGGATTATGGGACGTTTACAACGATTTCCACATGGGTAACGCTGCAGAGCTTTGCGCCAATGAATGCAATATCTCACGGGAAAAACAGGATGAATATGCCATTGAATCCTACAAAAGAGCTCAAGAGGCTACTGAAAAAGGTTATTTTAAGGATGAAATCGAACCGGTCGAAATAAAAGGTAAGAAAGAGAACGTTACCATTGAAGCGGATGAGGAATTCAATAACATTAAATACGATAAGGTGGGTAAGCTGAAACCCGTTTTCCAAAAAGATGGAACAGTAACCGCGGCTAATGCTTCTACCATTAATGACGGAGGAGCGGCTGTAGTTTTAGCCAGCGAAGAAAAGGTTAAATCACTGGGGCTAAAACCAATAGCCAAAATTGTGACCTATGCTGACGCTGCCAAGGAACCTGAACGCTTCACAACAGCCCCTTCCGAAGCCCTCCAGAATCTGGTCAAGAAAGCTGGTAAAACCCTGGATGATATTGATTACTTCGAAATTAACGAAGCATTTGCGGTTGTAGCAGTAGCAAATAATCAAATTCTGGACCTTGATCCAGAAAAAGTAAACGTATTCGGAGGTGCGGTTTCTTTGGGCCACCCCATTGGCTGCAGTGGCGCTCGAATTTTGATCACCCTGACTTCCGTACTGAAGCATAAAGGTGGTAAAACAGGGGCCATTGGCATTTGTAATGGAGGAGGCGGTGCCTCTGCCCTGATGATTGAAAAAGTTTAATCCTGATCTACAATAAAAATGTCTTTAGTATTGTTTTTTAAAAGCGGGTAAGGCTTCTAAGTTATTACCCGCTTTTTATTTGATGGGTCAAAACAAAGGAATTTATGCCCAGAAGCTTTAAAATCATAATGCTTTACATAGCGGCATTAATGGGGCTTCAAGCCATTTTTGCAAGCCATGCCAGGGCCCAAAGGCCCTATGATTCCGCTAATTTAGATAGCTTAAGGAAGTATGAAAGAACACTGAAGCAAATAGGGGATAGCATGGTTGATGGCACCTCCCAGGCCAGGAGGGTTCATAGTCTCAAAAAATACATACCCACCCTGGTCAATGCCCTTAAAATACCGGGCTCTTTTAATTATCCCTTTGATTCCCTGAGTTATATGTTCACATTTACCCCTCCTGACAAGCGTTTTCGTTTATACAATTGGCACATAGAGTTCATCAATGGTACATTTCGGTTTTATGGCGTTATTCAGATGAATAACGAAGACAGCTTAGAGATTTACCCCCTATATGACCGTGTTGAAGATGCATTGCTTAATGCCGAAGATACCGTTCTGAAAAGGGAAGGCTGGTATGGGGCTCAATATTTCAAATTGATCCAGAAAACCATTGACGAGAAAAAGCATTATGTGCTGCTTGGGTGGGATGGTTTTAACCAAAAATCCAATCGGAAATTGATAGATGTTCTGACTTTTAATGAAGAGGGCAAGCCAAGGTTTGGCGCACCCATCTTTAAAAAAAACGACCAGCTCCAAAACAGGGTTATTTTTATTTACAACGATGATGCAACCATGCAATTGGATTACAATGCCCGAAAGGATGTGATTGCCTATGACAATTTGGTAGCACCCAATAAAAGAAGTCGAGGAATTCAACATACTTATGTTCCGGATGGCACTTATAATTTTTTTGTTTTTAAACCTGAAAAAGGCTATTGGCAGCAAAAATCAAATTACTTTGAAGGCGGTATTAAGCCTGCTCAGGATTCAGATAACAATTAAAACCGATTTTTTATACAGTCATTTAGGGAAAGTTCGGAAAAACTTTATATTTGAAGTGGCTTTGCCGAATATTTAAAACCAGACTTATGAAAAGGAATTTTATTATTGGGCTGATGCTCATTTTTAGCGGTTTGTTTTTTTCTTCCTGTGAGCAATGCATGACTTGCGAGATAAATTATACCAAGTCAAATGGTACCAGGGTTACGGAAAATTCACCCCAAAAATGTGGCTACAGTTGGCAATTGGACGATAAAAAAGACGAATTAAAAGAGGCTTATTCGGCTTACGATTCCGTACAATTAAACTGTAATCGTGAATTTTAATCAAATTAGCCAACCAATCATTTAAGTCCGGATTCACACCCGGTCCTATTGAAATTACCAATTTCTTCTGAGTTTATCATTCAGGGGTTTTAGATAAATTCCCAATTCGGCTTTATTTATTTGCTTAATAGGTGGCCAATTAATGGCTTTGTGAAAAGTAGCATAATGCCCTGAAAAAGCTTTATTGGTAAATAGGAAAAGTATCCAAAGCCTAAGTTAATCTATCCTCCAGCGTTTTTACCACTTTCTTAGCAGTTCTTCCAACTCCTATTAAGGTGGCCGAAGCATACCCTGTCCAATTGCCATAACCCACGAACCAGAGATTATCGATATGCTCGGATTCATTATTTTTTACGTCCACCCGCTTCCCATTCTTAAAAATCGGTAAGGCCCTTAAATGCCCCAAAGCCGGCTTAAAACCCGTACACCAGATTACCTTATCCACTTCCTTAAAAGATCCATCCGGCCATATCACACCATATTCATAAAACTTTTGAAATGGAGGATGGTGCTTCAAAACTCCTCTTTCCCGGGCGTTCTTTACTGAAGGGACCATCACAATCTGACCTAAATTAAAAACGGTATGGGTTTGTTGAACTCCTTTTTGCCGGTTTTGGTAATCCTTGGTCGCTTCGAGGAACAAATAACGACCATCCACATCATCCGGTAAAAATTGAGGGGGTGCTTTAGTAACCCATGTCGTTTCGGCATATAGAGAAATTTCAGCCAAAATTTGGGCAGCAGAATTACCGCCACCCACAATCAAAACCCGGTTTCCTTTAAAAGGCTCGGGCCTTTGGTAGAATGCTGAATGAATCTGCTCACCCTGAAAAATATTCTGCCCCGGATAGCCAGGAACGTAAGGATTTTGCCAAGTACCAGTAGCATTAACCACAGCTTTGGCATAATAAAACCCTTGACTTGTAGCAATTTCAAACAGGTTTTCTTCAGTTTTTACCACTTTTTTCACAGTTACAGGCCTCTTAATCGGTAACTGATACCGCTTTTCATAAGCCGTTAAATAGGCTATGACCTCATTCCTGTCCGGATAATCCTCTTTTGACGGGGGCATTGGCCAACCCGGGAGTGAGCTGGCCTCGGCCGGGGAAAACAATTTCAGGGACATCCAGGTATGAAGCCAGGCCCCTCCAGGTAAATTTTGATTATCGAGCAAAAGAAAATCCAAATGGGTTTTACGGAGGTAATAACCGACTGCCAAGCCACTTTGACCGCCCCCTATTACAATCACATCTTTTACTTTTTTCATGAATGGTTTCAACTTTTTCCTTTTGGCTTAACAACAACCTGATAATCAAATTTCATGGGAAAACAATCCCTTTCAAGTTCAAACAAAAATCCTTACCTTTGACCCAGTAAGCGAATTTGTAAAATACTGAAAATCTAAATTTATGACTAAAAAGCAAGCACAATTGGGGGATATGGTATCCGTTCATTATAAAGGGAAGCTTTCTAATGGAGAAGTGTTTGACCAATCTAAAGAAAATGAGCCTCTGGAATTTAAAATTGGAGATGGTAAGCTTATTCAGGGTTTTGAGCAAGCCGTAGTGGGAATGGAACCCGGTGAAACTAAAACAGAGGAAGTCCCCTATGAAGGGGCTTATGGCGCCACAAGGGATGATCTTGTTTTAGAATTGGATAAAAGCAAAATCCCTGAGCACTTAGACCCCAATGTAGGTGATCAACTTGAGATCAAACAGGAAGAAGGCAACAACATTCCTGTGGTAGTCAAAGAAATCACAGAAAATTCCATAATCATTGATGCCAATCATCCTTTAGCCGGACAGGATCTGACTTTTGAGCTGGAATTGGTAGAAATTAAGGGCGGCAATGATAACGCTTAAAATTAAATCATTAAATGGCTGCCCATTGAAAATTGGTTTTGAGTAACGCCTTGAAAAAGTTTAAAATTTTTGTGACCGAAGCCCGCTTTAAAAGCGGGCTTTTTTAGGTCCAAACTTATCTCAAGTCTTTAGACCTTGGCAGAATTAAACGAATACCCCGGTCATAGCTAAAATAATTCCAAATCCAATCCACAAGGACTACCAAGCGGTTCCTAAACCCAATCAGCATCATCAAATGCACGAGCATCCAAACAAACCAAGCCATTATCCCGCCTAATTTGAATCTGGGTAATTCAGCAACCGCCCGGTTCCTGCCAACGGTAGCCATAGCCCCTTTGTGAAAGTATTCAAACTGCTCCATGCTTTCATTTCTGAAATACCGGATTAAATTTTTTGCCAACAACTGCCCTTGTTGCATAGCCACAGGGGCTAACTGGGGATGTCCGCTCGGGTAATTTTCCGTATGCATGATCGCCAGATCTCCAATGGCAAAGATATTATTGTAGCCATACAATTTGTTATAACGATCTACCAACAAGCGGTTACTCTTTCCTACGGATTGTTCATCCAGGCCTTCCGTTTCACGGCCTTTAACACCGGCAGCCCAGACAAGGGTATTGGCTGCCATTGCCTGTTCTTCCTGATCTTTTTGCTTATAGTGCACGGTTGAGCCATCAAATTTCTTAACCATCGTATTGGTGTAAACATGTACATCAAACTCCTTCACGTATTTTAAGGCCCTTTCCGAAGATATATTGGACATAGCCGGTAACAAGCGGTCCATTCCTTCCATAAGGTAAATTTGCATCTTTGAAAGATCCAGTTCCGGATAATCCTTAGGAAGCACTTTGTTTTTAAGCTCACCCAAAGCACCCGAAAGCTCAACGCCGGTAGGTCCACCACCTACAATGACAAAATTCATTAGTGCTTTCTGCTCCTTTGAATTGTTGGTCAGCAAGGATTTTTCAAAACTCTTAAGAATAGCACTTCGTAGGTTTAAAGCCTGATTAACGGATTTCAAACCCAGGCAATTCTCACGTATTTCATCATTACCAAAAAAATTAGCCCTTGATCCGTGGGCTAAAACCAAGTAATCATAGTGAACCCTGCCTATATCAGTTACTATCTGGTTTCTTTCCGGGTGAATGGCTTCTACATCTGCCATCCGGTAAAGAAAATTCTTTTGATTTTTGAAAATTTTGCGGATGGGATAGGAAATGGAAGAAGGTTCTAATCCGGCAGTCGCAACTTGATATAACAAAGGGATAAAAGTGTGGTAATTATTCCGGTCGAGCATAACGACCTGAACATCAGCTTTTTTCAAACCTTTCGCAAGTTCCAGACCGGCAAACCCACAACCGACTATGACTACCCTCGGCTGGTTAGATTCAGGGATATTGGCTTTCATGAAAACAATTAAGCTTTATCTTTAATAGCCTGATATTCATATTATTATTAAAATTGGTGACGTAATTTTAAAACTGCAAATATCACTTTTTTCAAGCCAAAAAGAAAATTTAAGGTGTTTCAAAAAGGTAACCTAATAACAGCTTGATCCCTTCATGTTTTTTCAAAAATTCACATTTATTGTACCTTGCACTGCCAATTTAAATCGTCCTCAAACGCAAAAACCCTTTTTATGAGCGTATTAGTCGATAAAAATTCGAAGATTGCAGTTCAGGGCATCACAGGGAAAGAAGGTTCTTTCCATGCAGAACAAATGATTCAATATGGCACCAATGTGGTGGCTGGAGTTACACCGGGGAAAGGTGGCGAAACGCATCTTGACCGGCCCATATTTAATACGGTGGAAGGGGCCGTAGACGAAGTCGGGGCTAATGTTTCCGTAATTTTTGTGCCGCCGCCTTTTGCCGCTGATGCCATTATGGAATCCGCTGATGCCGGTGTTGACGTAATTGTTTGCATTACTGAAGGCATCCCTACTAAAGACATGATCAAAGTAAAAGAATTCCTTTCTGATAAAAGTTGCCATTTAGTAGGCCCGAATTGCCCCGGCGTAATAACGCCAGGAGAAGCAAAAGCCGGTATAATGCCGGGTTTCATACACCAAAAAGGAAAAATTGGCATAGTTTCCCGTTCCGGTACTTTAACCTATGAAGCGGTTGACCAGGTTACCAAACAAAACATGGGGCAATCCACTTGCATTGGCATTGGCGGGGATCCCATAATTGGAACCCCAACAAAAAAAGCCGTACAACTTTTAATGGAAGATGATGAAACGGAAGGCATCATCATGATTGGGGAAATTGGCGGACCAATGGAATCTAATGCAGCCCGCTGGATTTATGAATACGGTACTAAGCCGGTTGTTGGCTTTGTGGCAGGACAAACAGCACCGAAAGGGAG
>CAZJWK010000015.1:36964-41078 GCA_964549595.1 uncultured Sphingobacteriales bacterium
AGGGAGGACGATGGGCCATGCCGGTGCCATTGTCGGAGGTTCAGAAGATACAGCCGAAGCCAAAATGAAAGTAATGAGGGATTGCGGAATCCATGTTGTAGATAACCCGGCTCACATAGGTAAAACCATGGCAGAAGCCTTGCAGACAGTAAGCAGTTAAAAGCAATAAAGTGGATTTAGTAATTAGCCCCTTAGCTAAAGGGTGGCCTCAGATAAACTTTTATAAAGGGGTAAATGGTCAAAAAAGCCACTTTTTAATCAATTCTTAAAACAAAGTAGACTTTATTAGGAAAGCGGACTGAAGAAAATTGCGATTCAATTAGGCATTAAAGAACCGTTTATAAAAAACAAACCAAAATGAAACTCCTGGATGGTAAAGTTGCCCTCATAACAGGGGCCACACGAGGAATAGGGCGAGGCATAGCACAAAAATTTGCAGAACAAGGTGCCCACATTGCCTTTACTTATCGTTCATCTGTTGAAAAAGCGCAAGCACTGGAAAAAGAACTTAGCAAAAACGATATTCAAGTAAAAGGTTATCAATCAGACGCAGCCGATTTCAGTGCTGCCGAAGCATTGATCAATAATTTAACCAATGATTTCGGAGGATTGGAAATTGTGGTTAATAATGCAGGCGTTACCAAGGATAACCTCCTAATGCGAATGAATGAAGAACAATGGGATGAAGTAATAAATACCAATCTGAAATCCCTATTCAATATTTCCAAGTTTGCGATCAAACCCATGATCCGTAATAAAAAAGGGTCCTTCATTCATATTAGTTCAGTAGTAGGGTTGCAAGGGAACCCCGGTCAATCCAACTATGCAGCATCAAAGGCGGGAATAGAAGGTTTTTCAAAATCTTTAGCCAAAGAGTTGGGATCAAGGAATATTCGAAGCAACGTTCTTGCGCCTGGTTTCATTGAAACCGAAATGACTGAAGAATTGGATCAGGAAACGCTTGAGCAATGGAAACAAATCATACCCCTTCAGAGGCCAGGGCAAGCAGAAGATGTGTCCAACTCAGCACTGTTTTTGGCATCTGATTTATCCAACTATATTACCGGACAAACTTTAAGCGTGGATGGCGGAATGGCTATGTAGTCAAGTTTCTCTAAAATGCCCGCAGAATTTTTTCAATTCGTTTATAACCCCTGAAACCTCATTCACTGCAATAACCGGCTGATCATACTTTTGATCTAGAATACGGCCTGCCAGGGCCTGACTCCATCCTTCAAAGCAGTCAACAGTTAGAACCCGCTTTCCATATTGCCAGGCCAATGCTAACTCAGACAGGGTCCCTGTACCCCCTGCGGTAGCCACAACAGCTTGACCACTAAGCACAACAGCTTGGTTACGGGCAAATTGCATCCCGGTTGGAATCGTAATATCCACATAATCATTAGCCCCATTGCGGTCAGCTTCGGGAAGAATGCCTACTGTTAATCCCCAATGGTAACGCTTTGATTGATGAGCGCCTTTACAAACAGCCTCCATTATGCCAAATTTACCGCCGCAGACAATGCCAAAACCGTTATCTACCAAAGCTTGTCCCATTTCCACACCAAAATCATAAATTGGGGGAGTACAATCAAACCGGCTGGGCCCAATAATTGAAACCATGACTGGCATAATCCTGATTTTTGAACGAATGTAGGGATTTCCTGTTGGTTTAGACAATTAACTATGATGAAAAACCAAACCCATATATTTTTAACCGGAGCCAACGGTTACATCGGACGAAGGTTACTTTACAAACTTTTGGAAAAAGGTTTCAAGGTGACCTGCATGGTCAGGGATAAACGCCGGTTTGTTATCCCTTCAACATACGCTGACCAGGTAACGGTCACGGAGGGGGATCTTTTAAAACCAGAAACCTTAACAAACCTACCTGAAAACATTGATGTTGCTTATTTCTTGGTTCATTCCATGAGTGCTTCCTATCAAGATTTTGAATCATTAGAAGCCCAAACGGCCCAGAACTTTCGCAACTACATTGATACCACAAATTGCCGCCAAATAATATTCCTTAGCGGAATTATGAACGAAAACACCTTATCCCGGCACTTCCAAAGCCGCCTCAATGTAGAAGAAATTCTTCAAGCCGGCCAAGCCCATGTGACCATTCTTAGGGCTGCTACCATCATTGGCTCGGGAAGTGCGTCTTTTGAAATAATGCGTGATTTAGTCAATAAATTACCGGTTATGGTGGCCCCCATTTGGCTTAAAAACAAAATTCAACCCATAGCCCTTAGGGACGTCCTTTTTTACCTGTCTAACATTGTATTGGTAAATGAAAGCTTTGATAAGGTGTATGATATCGGTGGACCGGAAGTCCTTACTTACAAATCCATGTTGCAAACATTGGCCCGGGTAAAAGGTGGTAAACGGTGGATTATCATAGTGCCGGTATTGACGCCAAAACTTTCTGCATATTGGCTTTACTTTGTCACTGCTACCTCTTTTTCTTTGGCCAGGAGTCTTGTTGAAAGCCTTAAACATGAAGTGGTAGTCCGTAAAACCGGGATTGAGAAGTTATTACCTGCTTCTTTAACCACTTTTGAAGAGGCTATTAAACTGGCCTATGCCAGAATCGATGAAAACCGGGTGGACTCAAGCTGGAAAGATTCCCTGGTAAGTGGTACCATCAGTAAGGATTTCCTTGATAAGGCACAAGTTTCTGTGAAAGAAGGCAAAGTCGATAAAAAAAAGATACCTCTAAAACAACCCGTTGAACAAGTAAAGGCCAATATTTGGCAAATAGGGGGTAAAAATGGATGGTATTACCTGGATTGGCTTTGGGAAATACGCGGAATCTTAGACAAAGCGTTCGGTGGTGTTGGGCTGAGAAGAGGAAGAAGAAGTCCCGTTTACCTTGAAAGTGGAGATGCCTTGGATTTCTGGCGGGTTTTACAGGCGGAAAGGGAAAAAGGTTACTTACTGCTTTATGCGGAGATGAAACTTCCCGGTGAAGCCTGGCTTGAATTCAGTTTAGAAGACCAAGCTACGCGCCATCCAAAGCTTAAGCAAAAAGCCACCTTTTGCCCGAACGGTTTGATGGGTAAAATTTACTGGTATGGGCTTTTACCCATTCATGGCCTTATCTTCAGGGGTATGGCTAAGTCAATAGCCCAAAAACCATTGGGAAGATCCAAAGATAACCAAGCAATGAAAAGTAATGGGAATTAAGTTTAGTCATTAGCGACTGGCTAAACATCCTCATTTTTCATTTGAATGTAGTGAAGAAACTCTTCCCGCGCTTCTTTTTCCTTAAACTTACCACTGTATTCAGAAGTCACTGTGCTGCTGCTAACATCCTGAATACCCCTGGCACGCACGCACATGTGATTGGCATCAATCAAAACCGCCACATCATCCGTTTGTAAGGATTCACGCAAGGCATCAGCTATTTGCTTTGTAAGTCTTTCCTGAACCTGAGGCCTTTTCGCAAAGTATTGTACTATACGATTGATTTTTGACAAACCAATGACACGGCCGTTCGAAATATAAGCCACATGGGCTCTCCCTTCAATCGGAAGAAAATGGTGTTCGCAATGAGAATGCACGTTTATGTTTTTCTCAACGAGCATTTGTTTGTATTTGTACTTGTTCTCAAAGAGAGAGACCTTAGGTTTGTTTTCAGGATCCAGCCCACTGAAAATTTCATTCACATACATCTTAGCCACCCGGTAAGGAGTACCCTGAAGGCTTTCATCAGTTAAGTCAAGCCCAAGGATGTTCATGATTTCCTTAAAATGCTCTTGAATAAGCTCTATTTTTAACTCATTATCTTTTTCAAAAGCATCCGGTCTCAATGGAGTAGAATGGGTTTCACTTACATGTTCTTCCCCAATTTCTTCAACAGATAATTCGGTTGTCTTAGAATTTTTCAAGTCTTTTGCCTTGTCGTCTTTCATCAAATTTTGAAATTTACTGGTGAATGAATCAAAGAATAAAACGTGTTAAATAGGGAGCAAGTTCAAAATGGCTCCTTACGGCTTTAGTTCAATAACAAAGCCAAAAACGCTTAGTTTAACTTAATGCCTTATTTATTAGACAGTTCTACAATGAATTTTATGGAAATGTTTTTGAGAAGTTTTGATCTAATAATAAA
>CAZJWK010000016.1:0-39482 GCA_964549595.1 uncultured Sphingobacteriales bacterium
CAGCCTATATCCTTTACATCTGAACTTTTGACTTACCCGCCTATGCCGAAAAAGGCTATGATCGAACCAAAACCTTTGGGGCTACGCTCGGAACCGTCAGAGATTGGATGCGGCCCGTAGCTGCCCTTGGAGCAGGATTACTGGCTGACAAATTCCGGGCTTCTCGTACGGTTGGTGCCGCATTTTTAATCCTTATTGCGACTTATGCTTCCTTGTTTTTCATCCATCCTTCGGGCGGTAACATTGAGATTTTGTGGGTCCAGGTCATTTTGGCAGGGTTAGCGGCCTTTGCACTCCGGGGCATTTACTTTGCCATGCTTGAAGAAATCGGCATTCCCAACGCATTAACCGGAACCACCGTAGGCTTGGTTTCCTTCATCGGCTTCATGCCTGATCTCTTTGCCCACCTGCTTTCCGGTTGGTTTGTGGATCGTTTTGATGGGCTACTGGGCTACCATTATTATTTTGGTTTTTTAGGGGTTGTGGCAGTAATTGGGTTGATGGCTGTCGTAGGGATTTCTGCCAAGGGTGAGCAAAAAGAGGTTAGAAATTGATATTGACGGTCAATGTTATTCAGCCCCATTTCGCTTAACAACCTTATAAGTTCTTTGAAATCTTGGCTGAATTCCATTTAGAAAAAATTAAAGTACGGCTATTTAGTGCAAGCTCCGCTTCACCCACTTACAATGGATTGCAAGCAAAAGTTGTATTAAGTAAAGAACAAATTCGGCAATATGATCAATGGCAGGGATATGAGTAATGAAACGCTGATGACAAGGATTAAGCAAATGAGCACTGAATCATTTATTTATTTAATCAGTGCCAATCAGCCAGATCATTTCAATTATTAACGAAGATACCAAAGTATTTTGATAAACTGTTAGCGTCATGGTTTTTCTAACATCCATTTGATTCCTGGAAAAATACACCCTCTTAGTCATTGTTCAGCGCTATCCCATAGATGGTTTGATTTCTTCTTTCGCTTCATGCAGGATCTTTTTGACCCCGATTTAACGGGCTGGTTTAACAACCGAATGATTGGCTTTCTTCTGTTATAATTTTGAAGTTTCAGTTATAGTAAAAAGAATTAATGGACTGACAGAGCTTTTAGTGATTGTGAACCTGCAAGTTGACAAAACCTGATTTGAAAAATTTGAGCATATTAAAACGGTTTTTGCCATGCTTATCCTGTTTTCCTTAGTTTTGAAGAAAAAGAGCTTATGGACCAACAAAGCTTGAATGTAGGAACCAAGGTTTATCATCCTGATTATGGAGATGGCGTGTTGCGACAAGTAACATTGTACAGCTTAACCATTTTTTTCCGGAATCATGGGGATAAGCAACTGGAACCCAATGATGAGTCACTGGAAATTACGGAAGAAGGCTTGGGAGAACCGCCCCTTATTTCCCCGGATGAGGTGGAAATGGCTTTAACAGCTGTGTTGGAAAAATACACGGATGTTTCTTTGCCGGTAAAAATAGCTGATAAATGGAAAGGAGGAAAGGTTGAGCTAAAGTCTAAAGACCCTGAGCAAAAGTCCAAAGAAATCACAATTGATACCTTATTCCATAAAATTGTATTGGTCAGGGAAAAGCTTAGGGTCCTGGAGCAAAATATCAATAGTCAACCGAATTTGACGGATCAGGAAAAAGTTCAGTTGCAACAGTACATTACCAAGGCTTATGGTACACTGACTACATTCAATGTTTTGTTCAAGGAAGAATCGGATACGTTTAAGGGTCAAAAAAGTTAAAAATTTACACGCTCCGTGCCACTTAACTTTTGTTTGCCCATTTCAGGGATTATCCTAACTTTCAACCCCAAAATAACGACTCCATGAAGCCATTTACTTTCTTAGCCCTGCTCCTCATGAGCAGCATTTCAGCTTTTGCCATTTTTGGCAATGAGGATAAGGACAAGGATCAATCGCGGATTGATCAAATCGATTATTCCGGGCTGTCCTTCCGCAGCATCGGGCCGGCCATGACGGCCGGGCGCATAGCGGACATAGCCGTGAACCCCAACGACCACCAGGAGTACTATTTGGCCGTAGCCTCTGGGGGTGTCTGGAAAACGGAAAATGGCGGAACCACCTTTAAACCGGTTTTCGACAACCAGGGTTCCTATTCCATCGGCTGTGTGACCATCGATCCGCACAATGAGCACACGATCTGGGTGGGAACGGGTGAAAACAACAACCAGCGCAGTGTGGCTTATGGCGATGGCGTTTACAAAAGCACGGACGGTGGCCAATCCTGGGAGAACATGGGCCTGGAAAAATCCGAACACATCGGGAACATTGTCGTCCACCCGGATGACCCGGACATTGTTTACGTGGCGGCTTACGGCCCGCTCTGGGATGCCGGTGGCGACCGTGGCTTGTACAAAACCACGAATGGTGGCAAAACATGGGAAAAAATTTTGGAAGTGGATAAGCATACGGGCATCAATGAAGTACACCTGGATCCGCGTAACCCGGAGATTATGTACGCCTGCGCACACCAGCGCAGGAGGCGCGTATTCACGTATGTGGGAGGCGGCCCCGGTTCGGCGGTTTACAAATCAACTGATGGAGGGGAAAATTGGCGGGAGCTTAAAGAAGGCCTCCCTAATTCTATCATGGGCCGTATCGGGCTCGATATATCTCCGGCTAATCCGGATTATGTGTATGCCATCATTGAAGCCAAGAAAGATGATGAGGAAGGATTCTACCGGTCCACTAACCGCGGGGAAAGCTGGCAGAAAATGAGCAACTACTCCACGAGCGGCAATTATTACCAGGAGATCATTGCCGATCCGCATGACAAGAATAAGGTTTTCTCCATGAATACCTTCCTCCACCACACGGAAGATGGGGGGAGAAACTTTCAGAAAACAGGCATTGAAAGCAAACATGTGGATGACCACGCCATGTGGATTGATCCTGAGGACCCCAATCACTGGATGCTGGGTTGTGACGGAGGTGTTTACGAAACCTATGACCATGCCAAAACCTGGGATTTTAAGGATAACTTGCCCATCACCCAGTTTTACAAGGTGGCCGTGGATAACGCTAAGCCTTTTTACAATGTCTATGGCGGTACACAGGACAACAATACACTGGCTGGACCTTCCCGTACTGTCAATAACCACGGCATTTTGACCAGGGATTGGACCATCACAAAGGGCGGTGATGGTTTCAAGCCGGCTATTGACCCGAAAAATCCGAACATAGTTTATTCACAGTCCCAATATGGCTGGCTGGTTCGTTATGATAAGCAAAGTGGCGAAACCGTTGGAATTAAGCCGGTAGCGCGAAAGGGGGAACCTCCTCTGCGCTGGAATTGGAATGCCCCTTTGCTGATTAGCCCGCATAATCACAAAAGACTTTATTTTGCGGCCAATAAGGTTTTTAAAAGTGATAACAGGGGAGATTCCTGGGAAGTCATCAGTCCGGACCTGACCCGGCAGATTAATCGTAACGAATTGCCGGTTATGGGAAGGATTCAGAGTGTGGATGCCATTGAAAAAAACCAATCCACCTCGATTTACGGCAATATAACGGCCCTGGATGAATCTCCTTTGCAGGAAGGATTGCTTTATGCCGGCACAGATGATGGCCTCGTGCAGGTTAGCAATGATGGCGGAGATAACTGGCGGGAGATAAGCGACTTCCCGGAAGTACCCGAACGCACCTATGTGGATGGCATACTTACTTCTAAGTTTGATAAGTATACCGTTTATGTGGCCTTTAACAATCACAAGAACGGGGATTTCAAACCCTATATTTTGAAAAGTACTGATAAGGGCCAGAGTTGGGAGCATATTGCTTCTGATTTGCCCGATCGCGGATCGGTTTATGACATTGAGCAAGACCATAAGGATAAGGATCTCCTGTTTGCCGGTACTGAATTTGGCGTCTTTTACACCTACAATGGCGGAAATGATTGGGTTGAGCTGGATAAGGGATTGCCAACCATAGCAGTTCGGGATATTGAAATCCAGAAACGGGAAGATGACCTGGTTCTGGCGACTTTCGGACGTAGCTTCTACATATTGGATAATTACGCGCCCCTACGTCAAATGAATAGGGAGCTACCTAATCAAGATGCTCATATGTTCCCGATAAAGGATGCTTTGATGTTCGTGGATGCTCGCCCTTTAGGAGGCAAAGGGAAAGCCAGTCAAGGGGATAACCTGTTTACAGCACCGAATCCGCCCATAGGGGCTAAATTTACTTATTACCTGGGAGATACCTTGAAAACGGCCAGAGAAAAACGTCTGGAAAAAGAGAAAAAGCTGATCAAAGAAGATAAAGACGTACATTACCCAAGCAAGGCAGAATTGCGGAAAGAAGACCGCGAAAAAGAACCCTATTTGCTTTTTACAGTTTACAATGATAACATGAAGCCGGTCCGTAAGATTAAAGAAAAGAATCCTAAAAGCGGTATTCATCAGGTTGTTTGGGATTTCAGGCATTCGCCTAAGACGGCTATCAAGCTAAAGGAACCAGATCCTGGTCGCTATGGCGAGCCTGATCAAGGGCCTTTGGCTTTGCCGGGTACTTATTATGTGACCATGCATAAGATAGAAAATGATGAGCCTATATTATTAACCGATACTACAAAATTCCAGTGCCGGTGGCTAAAAAACCTGACGCTTCCGCCAAAGGATAAAAAGGCTTTGCTGGCTTTCCAGGAAAAGGTTGAGAAGCTCAGAAGGGCTGTTGATGCTTCACGAAAGATAAAGAAAGATTTGGATAAACGATTGAAACACATTGAAAAAGCGGTAGAAACATCGCCCGAGTTGGATATAAGCTTAATGCAGGAAATAAAAGCAGCCGAAAATGAACTTTACAAGGCCGATACCATGCTATTTGGGGATAAAACACTGGCCAAGCGGCAATTTCCTACCCGGAACAGTATATCCAAAAGGGTTGGCATAATCATTTGGAGCCTTTGGCGCTCACGCTCAACCCCAACGGAAACAACCCGAAACCTTTATAAAGATGCCGGAAAAGGCTTTGAAGAAGCCCGTGCGTACTTAAAGGCTGCCAAGCAGAAAGTGGATAGCCTCCAGGCCAAGCTTAAACAAGAAGAAACGCCTTACACACCCGGTATGGATTTAATTGAGGATTGGAAGCGGGAGTGACCCTAAATATCAAAGATTTATTCATCACAATATTGACTGAGTGAGCCAACGTTTTAAGGAAAACGTTAAACCAACTTTTATTTATCAATGAGGTTTAGTGGGTGGATTATTCTTCTTTTGGGCATTTATCAGACTGTTATGGCACAGGCTGAATTCCCGATTACGGATTTTAATATGGTAAAGGCCAATGATTCAATAGCGGTTTGGGAATTTAACCCGTATTATTTTCAAACCGTTTTGGATGATCCCAGAGTGGATTTTCGGAAAAGTATGAAAAGGCAAAAAAATAGGGAACAATTCTTCCTGGATACTATACAAAGCATCGTTAACACCTTTAATCATGTAGACCATTATGAATTTGCTTTTCATACGGATTGCAGAGCCCCCGCCAAATACAATAAGGCACTGTCCCAAATACGAGCCGATTCCTTTAAAAATTACTTAAGCAGAAAAACCAACTTAAATCTTGCCCCATTTCTTTTTAAAGGTTATGGAGAAAGTCGATTAAAAAATGGTTGTTGGTGTGAAGAGGGTAAAGGGCCTGGTAAGGATTGCCCTGATAAAAAACATAGGACTAACCGGAGAACAGAATTCATCCTTTATTTGGAAGGAAAAAGCAGTGATGATTAAAAAGGGAAGTTAAATAGCTATTTTAATAAGGGTCTGAATCCTCATTTTATTTTCTGGTTAATGGGGTTGAAATCCCTGGCAGGAATTTTTTAAACGGAATAGATTTGTATCCTGATTTCCACTTTTGGAAGCTTTGCCTGAAAGCTCGCCTATCCCACCTATGTATTCTGCCAAACAATAGGGGGCAATACATAAAGATAAATGCTTCCTCTACCCAACCAAACTCTGCTTATTCACATTCCTCAATGTTTGCTTAGTGAATTCATAGCCTATTTCATACAGCTCTTCCGCCTTGGATAACCTAAGGATATTATAACGATTTAAAGCCGGTGGCTCTATAAGAAGATCAAATTTTTCTTTTTTATCCATTATATTACTGGCCACACTAAGTTGGAAAGTTCGCTGGGCAATATCCACCAGGTTATTAAAATCCTTTTCGTAACCAAGGGGATTGGCATTTACACCAATTAATTTTTTACAATACTGGTTAAGCGGTTCATAAGGCAAATTATTCAACAGACCACCGTCTACATAAATATCGTCCCCGATTTGTACAGGACTAAAAAGAACAGGTATGGAGGAAGAAGCCAATACCGGTTTAATCAGTTCACCTTCTTCAAAGAACCGAGTCTCCCCCTTTTTAAAATCCGTAGCATTAACCACCAAAGGCTTTTTTAGATCTTCAAAGTGCTTTGCCGATAAGTTATTCTTAAGCAGCTTGACAAAACCACTAAGCCTAAGCAAGCCCGTTCTGGGAAAAGATATGCGAACAAAACTAAAGAATCCCTCATCCTTAAATACCCGAAAAATGTCATCGGGCTTCCATCCATCGGTATAAAACGCTCCAACGATTGCTCCTGAGCTAACCCCACACACCAAATCCGGATAAATATCCGCTTCTTCTAAAGCTTTTAAAACCCCTATATGGCTAATCCCCCTTGCCCCACCACCGGAGAACACAATCCCGAGATCATGTTTTTTGTTTAATTTCGTAAAAAGTTGACTCAGCATGGGTTATTTTAAAAAAACATTTTAGCCTTTACAAAGCTATGCAAGAGTTTCTGGACACCATCCCCGAAGACCTTAAATATTTTGTCGTTGTTGCCCTTTTGTCTTTGCTTATTGGATTAGAACAAAGGGGTTTGCACTGGGCGTCTTCCGAAGAGGATTTCGAAAAACCGGTTTTCGGAACCGACCGTACTTTTGCCTTGATCGGTATCTTTGGGTTTATTCTCTTTATACTGGACCCGGCTCAATTAAGGCTTTACGTCATAGGCGGCGTTACTTTAGGCGCTTTACTGGCCATTTTTTATTACTCCAAAACAAAAGCCGGCGAGGAATATGGCCTTACCAGTGTAATGATTGCTTTTATCACTTACTGTCTGGGTCCTTTAGTGGTTACCCAACCCCCCTGGATGGTTTTGTTAATATTTGTCTCGGTAATCCTTCTTGCTGAACTTAAGCCGACTTTTACCAGGTTCTCCCAAAGGTTTCAAAAAGAAGATTTCACCACCTTAGCCAAATTTCTTATCCTTACAGGTGTCATTCTTCCAATTGTCCCTGATAAACCGGTTTTTGATTTAATTCCAACCACCCCTTACAAGGTTTGGCTTGCTGTGGTTATTGTCTCTGCCATATCGTATTTCAGCTACCTTCTAAGGAAATATGTTTTCAAAAAGTCGGGCATTCTGGTTACCGGATTATTGGGCGGGCTTTACAGCAGTACGGCTACTACGCTGATAATAGCCCGGAAAAGCAATCAAGATCGACAGCCTACCATTTTTTACACCGTTTCCATTGTTTTTTCAACGGCCATGATGTTTATCAGGATCTATATCCTTATGCTCTTTTTTAACGCCCAATTGGCATTTGAATTGACAACGCCTTTCCTGGTTTTATTTTTATTATCCTTGGGACTGGGAACTTGGCTTTATTTTCAAAACCGACCGGAAAATAATTTGCCGGTGGATACCGGAGAACAACAGACCAACCCCCTGGAACTAAAGGTTGCCATTATTTTTGCGCTATTATTCCTTCTTTTCAGTATCGTCACCAAGTTTGCCCTGAATTCCTTCGGGGTTTTTGGCGTGAAAATATTATCCTTAATAGTCGGGATAACCGATATCACGCCTTTTTTAATCAATATTTTCGAGGGGAATTATGCCCTAAATATAACCTCATTAGCCCAAGCCACTTTATTGGCCACCGCCAGTAACAACCTCTTAAAAGCTATCTATACAGCAATTATCAGTAGAGAAAGGACACGCTATTACGCTACCAGTGCCCTCATTATTATTTTTGTCTTAACATTGGCTGCTGCTTTTATTTTTCCTGTAACCACTTAAAAACCTAATGATGTTCGATATTAACCTCACCGGAAAACAAGCCATTGTAGGAGGTGCTTCTAAAGGAATTGGTGCGGCCACGGCCAGGGGTTTGGCTGAATTGGGAGCTTCCGTTACTGCTTTTGCCCGAAATGAAGAAGCTTTAAGAACCCTAATGGATTTCCTGGATACCAGTAAGGGACAAACCCATACCTATTATACCGTTGATTTTAATCAAACCGAGGATTTGAAAGCGAAAGCAAAAGCAATAGCTGAACAAAAAACCATTCACATTCTGGTAAATAACACCGGAGGTCCTGCTGCGGGTCCGGTCATTGAAGCGGAAGCGGAGGCCTTTGAACAAGCTTTTCGCCAACATGTGGTATGTAATCAAATACTCGCTCAGGCCTTAGTACCTGGTATGAAAAGAGTAGAATACGGCCGCATCATCAATGTAATATCAACATCTGTCAAACAGCCTATTCCAAACCTTGGGGTTTCTAACACGATCCGTGGAGCAGTTGCCAATTGGTCAAAAACGCTTTCTATGGAAGTGGCAGAGCTTGGCATAACCGTTAATAATGTTTTGCCGGGTTATACCAATACGGAGCGCCTTCACAATTTAATCCATAACAAGGCTACTAATCAAGCCAAAACCCCTGAGGAGGTTGAAAAATCAATGAAGAATAGTGTCCCGGCCAAGCGCTTTGGAGAAGCAGAAGACCTTGCCAATGCCATCTGTTTTTTGGCAAGCCCGGCTGCGGGTTATATCAATGGCATTAATGTTCCTGTTGACGGTGGCCGTACAGGATCACTTTGATAGTACTGGTCTATTCGCTTTCTGAAAAGGTTAAAAACCCTAATAATTTTTTAAGGCCGTAATCCTAAAAGCCTTATGGAAAGGAATGATTTTTATTAGCGGTTAGGGTTGAATGGTCCTATAAGGATCGCTTAACTTCTACTTCTTCGTAAACCTCAAGGTTGTCGCCTTCCTGGATATCGCTGAAGTTCTTGATATTTAGCCCGCATTCGTAACCAGCTGTCACTTCTTTCACATCATCCTTAAACCGCTTTAATGTGTCTATTTCACCAGTGTGCACTACAACGCCTTCCCTAATTACCCTTACTTTGCTATTTCGGGTTACCTTTCCGCTTGTAACTTTACAGCCGGCAACGCGACCAACCTTAGATACCTTAAACACATCCCTTACCTCAACATTACCTACCACATTCTCTTCAACCTTTGGAGAGAGCATTCCCTCCATTGCTGATCTAACTTCTTGTATGGCATCGTATATAACCGAATAGTAACGAATATCAATTTTTTCTTGGTTAGCCAGGTTACGGGCATTCGAGGAGGGTCTTACCTGGAAACCGACAATAATGGCATCTGAGGCAGATGCCAATAAAACATCAGATTCAGTGATCATTCCGACTCCTTTGTGAATTACCTTTACATGCACTTCATCAGTAGACAATTTCTGCAGGGAGTCGGCAATGGCCTCAACGGAACCGTCAACATCCCCTTTGATGATAACCTTGAGCTCCTGGAAGTTACCAATGGCCAACCGTCTTCCAATTTCATCCAGGGTAATGTGCTGCGTTGCGCGGATTCCTTGTTCGCGTATTAGTTGTTTTCGTTCACTGGCTATTTCCTTGGCCGTATGTTCATCCTCTGTTACATAAAAACGTTCACCTGCCTGCGGGGCTCCGTCAAATCCAAGTATTTGCACAGGTTGTCCGGGTTCTGCTTCGCTGACTTTTCTACCACGCTCATCCAGCATAGCCCGGACTCGCCCCCAATTGGAACCGGCTAAAACAGGATCGCCCTGGTGCAAAGAGCCGGCCTCAACCAAAAGGTTGGTCACTATTCCTTTTCCTTTATCCAACCAGGCTTCCACAACACTTCCCACTGCGCGTTTCTCAGGATCAGCTCTTAATTCGAGTATATCCGCCTCTAAAAGAACTTTCTCCAGCAGTTGATCTACATTTTCTCCTTTCTTGGCAGAAATTTCTTCGCATTGGTATTTCCCACCCCAATCTTCCACAAGAATATTCATCTCAGCCAATTCTTGCTTTATTTTTTCCGGATTGGCCCCTTCTTTATCCACTTTATTAATGGCAAATATCATCGGAACTCCGGCTGCTTGGGCGTGGCTTATGGCTTCTTTGGTCTGGGGCATCACATTGTCATCCGCAGCAATTATAATAATGGCAATATCAGTCGCTTTCGCTCCTCTCGCCCTCATTGCAGTAAAAGCTTCGTGACCCGGGGTATCAAGGAAAGTAATGTGTCTACCATTATCCATTGTTACTTCGTATGCGCCAATATGCTGGGTAATGCCTCCTGATTCCCCTGCTATGATTTTAGAACCCTGGATATGGTCAAGGAGAGAGGTCTTACCATGATCCACGTGTCCCATTATGGTAATAACCGGTGGCTTTTCTACATAATTATCAGGATTATCGGGTTCCTCAAGTGACGGCTCATCCATTTCAGCTTCAGTAAACTCTACCTCGTATCCGTATTCATCGGCTAAAAGGGTTATGGCCTCCGCATCAACCCGTTGATTAATAGAAACCATCAGGCCGAGGTTCATGCAGGTAGTGATCAAATCCGTTACCGAAACATCCATAATACTGGCCAATTCATTAATGGTTATGAATTCGGTAACCTGGATTTTGTTTTTTTCCTGTTCTTCAATTTGTTCCTGAAGTTCCTCTTCTTTTTGTTTCGTTTCATCCCGTTTTTTCTTACGGAATTTGGAACGGGATCCCCCGGTTTTTTTATCGGATAACTTAGTTAAGGTTTCCTTGATTTGCTCTTGTACCTGCTTCTCATCAATTTCCTCCTTAACTTGCTTCTTGGATTTTTTCTTTGTTCTTTGTTCTTTTCTTCTTTCCCTGGTAGGTTTTTCTGATTTTTTCTTGCTTTCTTCTCCTTCCTTTTCCTTTTTGGTTTCCTTTTCTTTCTTTTCCTCTTCTTCAGATTTAACCCGCTTTCGCTTCCTCCGTTTTTTCTTTATAGAGGACATATCAGACGTGGAAGCCACGGGTTCCTTACTATCTGATTTGGGCTTATTGGATTTAACCTGATCCAAATCAATCTTCCCTACAACGGTAGGTCCTGATAAGGAGTAATCTTCTTTTTTCGTGACTTGTTCTTTATCATTCTCACTTACGGAGGTTTCTTCTTCAGAAGCCTTTTCCGCTTCCCCTTCTTGTTCGTCCGCCTCAGAGGTTTTTTCCGTTTCAACGGTTTCTTCCTCCTTTCCTGCTTCAGCCTCCTCGGTTACTTCAGTATCTTGCTCGGTTTTTTCGGGATGGGATTCAGATTTTTCAGAGGAATCTGCTTCTTCCTCACCACTTGCTTTTTCCGTTTCCTCCTCAGGAGCTTTTTCCTGGGATTTTTCTTTACCTTTTTTCTTTCCTCCCTTTTCTTTCTTTTTAGGTTCTAATTCTTCAACATCAATTTTCCCAAGAATTTTAGGACCTGCTTCTTCTTTGGATTTTTCTTCTGTATCCTCTGTGGTATCCTCAACCGTTCCTTTTTCGGTTTTTCCCTCTTGTGTATCAGTCCCTTCTTTGGTTTCGCTTTCCTGTGTTTCTTGTTCGGTTTTTATAGATGAGTCTTCCTCTTTTTCTTTCTCCTTGGCTTTTTGTTCCTCTTTTACCGGAACCTCTTCCTGAGTTTCTTTCTTCGGGGTTTCGCTTTTTTCTTCTTTTTCCTTCTTTTTCTCGGTACCCGGTAAAATAATTTGTTCAGTCTTTTCCTTGTCAAGCTTATCAGGCTGAAATTTTTCCAATAACGCCTCATAAGCCTCCGAAGGAATTTTGGCATTGGGACTATTCGATATTTCAATACCTTTTTCATCCAGGTATTGACGAATAGTGGTGGTAGCCACATTAAATTCTTTAGCTACTTTGGATAGCCTTTTCGGTGCTTTGGTAGCTGTCATATAATTTTTTCCCCTTATTACTCAAATTCTGATTTTAATATCGAAATAATTTCCTTAATAGTTTCTTCCTCTAACTCAGTTCTTCTAACCAATTCATCGACTGATAGTTCCAAAACACTTTTGGCTGTATCACATCCAATTTCCTTCAATTCATCCAGAATCCAGTTATCAATTTCATCACTGAACTCATCCAGGTCAATGTCATATTCATCTCCGCTTTCACTTTCCCTGAATACATCTATTTCATAATCGGTCAACTTTGCAGCCAACTTAATATTCAATCCTCCTTTACCAATAGCCAGGGATACATTTTCAGGCTTCAAATACACATCAGCTTTTTTGTTATCCTCGTCAAGGGAAATGGAGTTTACCTTAGCCGGGCTAAGCGCTCTGCTGATGTAAAGCTTAGTATTGGTAGTAAAATTAATGACGTCAATGTTTTCATTTCTCAACTCCCGCACAATTCCATGAATCCGGGAACCTTTCATGCCAACGCAAGCACCCACAGGATCAATACGGTCATCATAAGATTCCACAGCAATTTTAGCCCTTTCACCTGGCTCTCTGACCACTTTATGGATGGTAATCAATCCATCCGCTATTTCAGGAACTTCTAATTCAAACAGCCGCTCCAGGAATTCTGGGGCTGTCCGAGAAAGGGTTATTAAGGGGGAGTTATTTTTGGTTTCGACATTTTGAACAACAGCCCTTAGTGTGTCCCCTTTCTTAAAATTATCATGAGGAATCATTTCACTCTTAGGAAGGATAAGTTCATTGCCTTCATCGTCTAAAATCAACATTTCTTTTCGCCAAACCTGGTAAACCTCACCTGAAACGATTTCGCCCACGCGGTCCTCATATATCTTAATCACCTCATCCTTTTGAAGTTCGAGAATCTTATTGATCAAATGCTGGCGCGCAGCCATAATGGCTCTTCTCCCAAAGGATTCCAATTTAACCTCTTCAGATATTTCTTCCCCAACTTCAAAATCCGGTTCAATTTCAATAGCCTCCGAATAGGCTATCTCTTGCGTAGCATCATTGACATTGCCGTCCTCTACAATGGTTCGATTATGCCATATCTCCAAATCCCCCTTTTCCACGTTCATGATAATATCAAAATTCTCATCCGTGCCATATTTTTTTCTAAGCATGTTTCGGAAAACTTCCTCCAAAACACGCATCATAGTAGCACGATCTATATTCTTAAACTCCTTAAAATCCGCAAACGACTCCTGAAGTTCTGCAACGTTCATTGTTAATCCACTTTGTTTTATAAATTAATTTGTGCGTTTTCTACAAGACTCAAATAGAACGCTTGATGGTTTTCTTTATCGCCAGTTAACCAGATTTTTTCATTATCCACATAAACCAGGGTTCCTTTGTAAGCATTCCCTTCATAGTGAACGCTTAAATTTCTGTTCACATTTTTTTTAAACTGCCTTAGGTAAACCAGCGGTTCACTTAAACCGGCAGATGAAACATTTAACGTAAAATTATCGGGAACCTCCGGTATTTTCGCTAACCAATTTTCAAGTTCCCGACTTACTTTTCCACAATCCTCAATAGACACCCCATAATCTCCATCCATAAATACCGTTATATTATTGTTTTGCTTACTTGTTTTTACTTTAACGGTAAATAACCCTTTCGGTAAAATAGTTTGCAAGCGGGATAAAATGGCTTCTTCCATCACAAAAATATTCACAAAAAAAGGGGACTTAGTCCCCTTTTTATTCTGCAAAATTACAATTTTTTTCCTAATTATCAATCCATTGGTGATTGTTATTCCATACTTCTGAAAGATTTTTCCGATTTCTGTTTAAATTGGGATTATTAGCTTACCGCTGAACAAATTATCTCCAAAACCTTTAATGATTTCCAAGCACATTTCCACATGGTTGATTTGTTAAGATTAAAAAATTTAAAATAAACATGGGTTTACCATTAGGGTTGTGGAATAGGGGAAAATTTGTAAGAAATGTTTTGAAAAAAATAACTTTAAACGTTTAGTCCACAGCCCTATAACATTCTTTTCTATTATTTTTCAGCGCCAAGTGCGGAAAAAAATATTCATTCCACATTTGTTAATGGGGGATGATGTGGATTAATTTATTTAAAGGTTAAGGATTTACTTGTTAGCTTTTAAGTGGATTAAATACATAAAAATGTGAAAAAGCTGGTAAAAAATGTTCGAGTTAGCTTTGGTTTATTCCAGCTTGGTTTTTTAATATGTTGACTTCTTTTTTTGTTAAGTGGCGCCATTGGCCGGGCTTTAATTTTTCCTTTTTGATTCCCCCATAGTAAATTCGGTCTAAATTTTTCACATAGTATCCCATGGTTTTAAACATTCTTCTAACAATTCTATATTGGCCTGTGTGAATGGATAACACTAACTTGTTTTTTTCTTGCGGACTCTGGTACATAATGCTATTAGGCTTAATAAAGTGGTTTTTTACGTAAATTCCTTTTAGGAGGGTTTCCAAATTTTTCTTGGGAAAGGGTTTGTCCAAAGTCACTTTATACATTTTCTCCACATTTCTTGAAGGATGCATTAATTTATTGGCAAGTTCGCCGTTATTTGTTAGAATTAAAATGCCTGAAGTATTTCTATCTAACCTTCCGATGGGAAAAAGTTTGGGCAATTTTTTGTCCTTTATAAGATCCGTGACTTTATTTCGGTTTTTTGGATCATTGGTTGTTGTGAGAAAGTCTTTTGGTTTGTTTAGCATAATGTAAACCTGTTCCTGTTTTTTTAACGGTCTTCCACAATATTCTACCCGGTCATCTTCGTTTACTTTAATAGCAAGGTCCGAAACCACCTCGCCGTTCACCTTTATTTTTCCTTCTTGTATCAATTTTTCGGCCTTTCTTCTGGAAGCTATTCCGCAATCGGCCAAAAATTTATTCAGGCGAATTTTTTTGTTATTGTGGGAATTTTGTTGTGAAGTGGTTCGTTTATTCATTTCAATTTAAAATTTACTGATTACTTCCTTTTATGATGAATCGTGGTTTTCTCACAGTATTTTTTGTTTGCTTTTCGTTTATACCGTTTCTAAAAAGTCAAAGTTTCGAAATTTTTAAAATCTGTGAGAATGATGGCATAGTCTCACTTGGTTGGGAAACCTTTAATGATACTTGCTCCGGATTCAATTTTTACACCCTTCACCTTCAAAAAACCCCGAACAGTAACTTTAAGGTTGTCGATACCTTTGACTCCCCTTCACAAAATAAAGTCAATTATGCTCCGAATAATCTTAACAATATACGGCAGTGGAAATATTTTGTAAAAATTCACCGGGATTGTTTTAATGACAGCTTTCCCTTTAGCGATACCGGGGAAATGGATAAAACGAAACCCGATCCCCTTGAATTTGATTCCATTAGCGTAAGAAATGGCAATGCCGTTTTGGGATGGTCCCCTAAGAGCAGTAAAGATGTTCAGGGCTACAATATTTACTACGTAAACGACCAGGGTCAAACGCTAAAAGTAGATACGGTTTTTGGTGCTGAGAATACCTTCTATATAGATAGTTCTGTAGGAAATCCTGAAAACGGATTTGAAAAATACCGGATAGGGGCTTTCGATTCTTGTTTTAATGCCAGTCCCATTAGCATTGGTACCCATCGAACGATTTTTCTTGAAAAAAATGAAGATTCATGCCGAGGGACTATTGAATTAAAATGGGAAGATTATAAAGGTTGGGATGTGGATAAGTTTGGTATTTATGTAGAGAAAGCGGGTGGGGATCCCCAAAAAATTAAAGAAGTTGATGGGGATACATTTCGGACGGTGTTAACATCGTTGGGTAAATCCAATACTTTCAAAGGATTTGTCCGGGCCTTTGATGAAAGCGGCGAGAGAACTTCCAGCTCTAATATAGTTAATTTTAAGAGTTTTGGCGTATCCGAACCTGGTTATACATATATCAGAGAGGTTTCCGTAAAAGATAGCAATAATCATTTGGTTTGGTTTATTGAAAATGCTGTTCCCCTTGAGGGATTTGAAATTTATAGGGGCGAAACATTAACCGGCATGGATCTTTTCAAGGAAGTGAATTATGAAGGAGGGAAAAAGTTTGAATTTGTGGATTCTCAGGCAGAGGTTTTAGACAAGAGCTATTTTTACCAGGTAAAAGCCAAAGGGATATGTGGAAATGTGGTTGATGAAAGCAACTGGGTTAAGAGTATTTTTTTGGAAGTTAGGAAAAAAAATGATTTTAGGGATTTGAGGTGGAATAGCTATCAAGGTTTTGATGGCGGATTGGCTAAATATGATATACAAAGACTGGAAAGGGGCAAAAATGGCAATTCCTGGGTTGCTTTTGCTCAATCTCCCCGTGATTTGTTGGACGTGGAAGATACGAAAACTTACGATAGTTTTCCTGCAAGAGGTGTTTGTTACCGCATTAAAGCTTATGAAAACAATGAGAACCAATATGGTTTTAAGGGGATCAGTTTCTCCAATGTGAACTGTGTTTTTGGAAAGCCCATTGTTTATGTCCCCAATGCTTTTTTCCCGGCTGGGAAAAATAAGGCTTTTCGACCCAAAGGGTTATACATTGATCACCAGAAGTCAAATATGACCATCTTTAACCGATGGGGGCAAAAAATTTTTGAAACAAGTAATTTAGAAGAAGGATGGAGTGGACGAACAGAAAGCGGTGATTTAGCCCCTTCGGGAGTATATTTTTATAGGATTAAAATTGTAGGGAAAAACAATTTTACCGAAATAAAGAAAGGTGATGTTACCCTTTTAAGGTAGTTTTTCTTATGGAAAAGAATTTTCAGTTTTTTTATGAAGAAAGGCAAGTTCCTGAGGATTGCTTAGAAGGTATTCAAACTGTTGTTAACGGGATTGTTAATGATTATGGATTTGTTTTAATGGGTTTAAATGTAATATTTTTGTCGGATGAAGGTTTATTAAAAATGAACCGGGAGTTCTTGGGTCACGACTTTTACACCGATGTTATCACATTTGATCTTGAAGAAAATGCCAACCCTATACAAGGGGAAATTTACATTAGCGTGGACAGGGTAAAAGATAATGCGGGCCATTTTGGTAAAGATTTCAAGGACGAATTGCAAAGGGTAATTATACACGGGGTTTTGCATCTTGTTGGATTTACTGATAATAATGAGTCAGAAAAAAGTCATATGAGCCAAAAAGAAAATCAGTACTTAGAAAATAAAAATTGAAAAGGATGGAAGATAAATTTGATGTCATTGTGGTAGGTGGTGGTCATGCCGGATGTGAAGCAGCGGCTTCTGCTGCTAACCTGGGCTCATCTGTTTTGATGATCACCATGGATATGAACAAAATTGCTCAGATGTCTTGCAATCCCGCAATGGGAGGGATTGCTAAAGGTCAGATAGTTAGGGAAATTGATGCCCTGGGCGGGCAAAGTGGCATTGTGTCCGATAAGAGTATGGTTCAGTTCAGGATGTTAAATAAATCCAAAGGGCCGGCAATGTGGAGCCCTCGTACTCAAAATGACAGGATGCGGTTTGCTGAGACCTGGCGGATTAAGTTGGAACAAACCCGTAATGTATATTTCTGGCAAGAAATGGGTAAGGAATTAATCTTTGAAGGGGATAAAGTGGCTGGTGTCCGGACTCAATTAGGCGTTGAATTTTATTCCCAAACCGTGATCCTTACCAATGGTACATTTCTGAATGGATTAATTCATGTTGGGGATGTGAATTTTGGTGGGGGTCGAGTCGGAGAAAAATCGGCTACCGGGCTTACCAAACAGTTGTTGGATCGTGGTTTCGAGACCGGTCGTATGAAAACAGGTACCCCGCCAAGGATAGATGGCAGATCTATTGATTATTCCAAAATGGAGGAACAGAAAGGAGATGAAGACCCTGGTAAGTTTTCATTTTCACGTGAAACGGAACCCCCGGAAAAGCAGTTAAGCTGTTACATTACCTATACCAATCCGGATGTACATGAAACCCTGGAAAAGGGCTTTGATCGATCTCCTATGTTTAATGGCCGGATTAAAAGTGTTGGTCCCCGCTACTGTCCTTCTATTGAGGATAAAATTGATCGTTTTAGGGATAAGGACAGTCATCAGGTTTTTATTGAACCTGAAGGTTGGCAAACCATAGAAGTTTATGTGAATGGGTTTTCTACATCCCTTCCCTTAGATGTACAAGAGAAATCCCTTAGAAAAATTCCCGGATTGGAAAATGCTCATCTATTCCGTCCCGGTTACGCCATCGAGTACGATTTTTTCCAACCTCACCAGCTTAAACATACCATGGAAACCAAGCCTGTGGAAAATCTATTTTTTGCCGGACAGATTAACGGCACCACTGGTTACGAAGAAGCTGCCTGCCAAGGATTAATGGCTGGTATAAACGCCCATCGAAAAGTTAAGGAACTAAGTCCGGTTGTGCTTAAAAGGTCTGATGCCTACATTGGTGTTTTGGTTGATGATTTAATTAATAAGGGTACCAATGAACCTTACCGAATGTTTACCAGCAGGGCTGAATATCGGATGCTTTTAAGGCAGGATAACGCTGATCTAAGGCTTACCCCTTTAAGTTTTCAAATTGGCCTTGCCTCGGAAGATCGTTATCGTATGGCCAAAGAAAAAGAAGAGGGCATTGCTGAAATTGAGGAATTCTTCAAGAAAGAAAATGCGCCTGAAGAAGAAATTAACAGTGCTTTAGAGGTAGTTGGGTCAAAACCGGTGAAACAAAAATTTAAATTAGAAAAGATTCTTGCCCGGCCTGAGGTTACCCTCCATACCCTTCAAAAACAAATTCCCAAAGTAGAGCATTTTACTCAAAAGTTTGACCGGGAAATTCTTGATGCCGCTGAAATTAAAATGAAATATGGGGGCTTCATTGACAAAGAAAGAGAAATGGTGGAAAAAATGAATAGGCTGGAGGATATCACAATCCATTCCAATTTGGATTTTAATCATATAAAAGCGCTCTCCGCGGAAGGGAAAGAAAAGCTTAACCAAGTCCGGCCCGAAACAATTGGGCAAGCGAGTCGAATAAGTGGTGTTTCTCCGGCGGATATATCCGTTTTGTTGGTTTATCTGGGCAGATAAGGTTTTAAATTGATAATCGGGAAAAACATCTTAAAGTCGGTTTTATTTTTCCTTTTGGTTTGGTGTTTGGCTTCCTGTGCTCAAGAAGGTCAACCGAGTGGCGGAAAGAAGGATCAAGACCCTCCGGAGGTGGTGAATGCCAAGCCCGCCAACTATTCCACCAAGGTAAATCCTGACAAGATTGAAATAGCATTTAATGAGTTTATTAAATTAAAAAACAAAAGGAAAAATATTTTAATCAGCCCACCCATTCAGAATTACCAAATTACCGGAAGGCGGAAAACCATCCTTATTGACATTAAAGACACCTTAAAAAGCAATGTAACTTATAGCATTCAGTTTGGGGCCAGTATCCGGGATATCACAGAAAACAATGCAAAAAGGGGATACGAATACGTTTTTAGTACAGGGGAACAATTGGATTCCTTAACCTTGACCGGTAATATTAAAGACGCTTTTACCCTGGACTCTATTCCTAAAAGCCAGGTGCTCATTTATAGAAATGCAGGGGATAGTGTTTTGAAAAATAATCGTCCTTATTACTATACCGAAACGGATCAAACAGGGGCCTTCAAATTTAATCACCTTAAAAAAGGGGAATTTCAAATTTTTGCTCTTCAAGATTTAAACGGTAACCTTACCTACGATGGAGGAGAAAAGGTGGGTTTCTATCCCCGAAGGTTCTTTATTCAATCGGATACTGTTGTGGGTGAGCTACTTATGTTTAAGCAATTACTGGAAAAACCTGGTGTGGTTAGTGCCAAAATGCTCAAAAGGGGGAAAGCTGAATTAAAATTTAATCAACCTTTGGATACGTTTTATTTTTCGATATGGAACGGAAAAAAAGAAGAAGATCCTGTTTACTGGGAAATAAAGGAAGATGGGAAATTGGGTATTATTTGGTTTGAGCCAAAGGAAACCCAAAATCTTAAATTTCTTGGCGTATTAAATGGAAAATACCGTGATACGATCCTTTTAGAAAGGTCAAAAAAGTACCTTGATGACCCGGTGAATTACGACACTGGGTTTAAAATTAAAAAGGTAATTAGCAAGGTTAAGCCCGGAAAGGGTTTAAATATCTGGTTAAATAACCCATGGGAAAAAATTGATTTTCCAAGTGTGGAAGTTTTTAAGGACTCAAACTCCATTTCTATTAAGGGGCCTATTCCCACAAACAACCCTAAAAAATTTGTCATTAACGGAAATTTCCGGGAGGATTCTACTTACTTGCTTCGCATGGATAGTGGCGCCTTTAAAGATATTTATGGAAATCTATTGAAACCGGGTAAGTTTGAATTTGAAGTAATTTCCAAAAGTGATCTCGGGCTTTTGGAAGTGAATTGTCGAGTAAATACCGGAATGAAAGGCCAGATTCTAATTCGGTTAATGGATCAAAACCGGAATGTTCTGAGGAAAAAAAGGATGCTATCAAAAGAAAAAAGCCTTACTTTTAAAAAATTAAACCCGGGAAAATATCGGTTAAAAGCCATTATAGATGAGAATGGGAATGGATTCTGGGATAATGGGAATGTTTTTGAAAGAAAAATGCCGGAAAAGGTAATTTTTTATCCGGGGTCCATAAATGTCAAAGCCAATTGGGAGATTAAAGATGTGCAATTCAATATTTCTCCACGATAGGTTGGTTGGAAGTGTTTTCTAAAAGGGAAAAGTAAAGGTTTTCGTATTTGGGCATTATTAAATTGATATCAAATTGCTTGGCATGTTCATAAGCGTTTATTTTGAACTTTTCCAGGGTCTCATTATTTTCTAAAATTTCTATTCCTCTTTGGGCCATTTTTTCTGTATTGCCAACCTCGCAAGTGTAACCCGTTAAACCGTTTTCGTTTAATTCCGGCAATCCCCCTGCGTTTGAAGAAATCACCGGAACCTTACAGGCCATAGCTTCTAAAGCTGCAAGCCCAAAACTTTCTGTTTCCGAAGGCAAAAGGAACAAATCAGAAAGTTTAAGGATATTGGCCACTTTATCCATTTTACCCAGGAATTTAACATCATCACAAAAGTCCAATTCCCGGCAAATCATTTCTGCCCTTACTCGTTCCGGGCCGTCTCCTACCATTAATAGGGCTGCGGGAATTTTTTCCCTGATCTTTGCGAAGGTTCTAATGACATCCTCTACCCGCTTTACTTCTCTAAAATTGGAAATATGGGTAATTACTCGTTGATGCTCTTTTGCTAAGTCATAATTCTCTTCTTTTGATTCCCCTTTAGGGAATTCTTTAAAATCAATGAAATTCGGGATGACCTTTATGGGTTGTGTGACTTTAAAATGTTCATGGGTGGCTTTTTTCAAATAATCGGAAACTGTTGTGACAGCGTCAGAATGGTTTATTGAGTAAGTGACCGCTGTTTCATAAGTGGGGTCTTTTCCTACTAATGTGATATCCGTCCCATGTAATGTGGTTACGATGGGTATGTTATAGCCTTCCCCGGCCAGCATGGTTTTCGCCATGTAAGCGGCAAAAGCATGAGGAATGGCGTAATGCACATGGAGAATATCCAATTTTTCATGATTGATGAGGTCAACCAATTTACTTATTAAGGCCAACTCATAAGGGGGGTATTCAAAAAGGGGGTATTTAACTATATTTACCTCGTGGAAAAAAAGGTTTCCTCCAAAGGAATCCAACCTTACCGGTTGGCTATAAGAAACAAAATGAACCTGATGGCCTTTTCTTGCCAATGCTTTTCCCAGCTCTGTGGCTACTACTCCACTTCCCCCGAAAGTCGGATAACCTACTATACCTATTTTCATCCTAAGTCGTTTTTAAAAACGATTTTAAATTGTTAAGCATATCCTGTACCATGTCATTTAAAGTATAAGCGGGATACCAATTCCAGTCATGTCTTGCCTGGGTATCATCAATTTTTTCCGGCCAACCATCGGCAATATTTTGGCGAAAATCCGGTTCATAAGAAGCCTCAAAATCGGGTAAATGGTTTTGGATGCTTTCCGCTAAATTTTTGGGAGAAAAACTAAATCCAGCCAGGTTATAACTTGATCTTACGGTTAATTGTTCATTAGGGGCTTCCATCAATTCGATAGTACCCCTTATGGCGTCCGGCATGTATAACATAGGCAATGTGGTGTTCGCTTTTAAAAAACAGGTGTATGAGCCGTTTTTCAAGGCATGATGAAAAATGTCCACTGCAAAATCTGTTGTTCCTCCGCCCGGTTCTGTTTTATAACTTATTAAACCCGGATAGCGAACGCTTCTTGTGTCGATCCCGAATTTCTCATAAAAATATTCACACCATCTTTCTCCGGCCAGTTTACTGATTCCGTATACCGTATTGGGGTCCATGATAGTGGTTTGGGGCGTGTTTTTCTTTGGTGTGTTGGGCCCGAATACGGCAATGGAACTAGGCCAGAATATTTTTTTTATTTCCGTTTCTCTTGCTAAGTTCAAAGTGTTCAATAAACCTTCCATGTTTAAATTCCAACCCCACATCGGTTTTTGTTCAGCCGTTGCTGATAATAGAGCTGCCAAATTGTAAATTTGGGTAACATTATGCTTCCTTATTGTTTTGTCTAAGTCGTTGTAGTTCAATACATCCAGATTAATAAAAGGGCCTCCTTCCTTTATTTCCGCTGTTGGCTCATTTATGTCTGCTGCTATTACGGAGTTGGGGCTATGAATTGACCTTAGCTGAGTTGTTAACTCTGAACCTACCTGACCTGCCGCTCCAATGATTAAAATGTTTTCGTCTTGCATAAAATTATTTTTTTGCAAAGGTAAAATTACGTGGATTTAAAAAAACTAATGGTTTCACGTGGAACTGTTAAAATAAATACCGGGCACTTACATTGGCCTGATGGATCACACTTGTTGCTTGACTGGTTCTTCCATTGTAATTAACATTTAATTGAAGGTTTTTTCTCAACTGGTAATTGAAAGACAAAAACCATGTCCAATTTTCTCCCGGGCTCATACCTTGTAACATTTCATAACCAACCGGGGAATTAGGATTGCCATTAAAATCGAAATGGATGTAGCTAATTTTTGTACGGAGGGTTCCTTTTCCAATGAAATTAAAAGTACCTTCCAGACCAATTTTATTTTCCGTTGAAGTTTCCTGTGCTGTGTCGAAAGTATTTTCTTGTTTGCCGTGCTTGTAATTTAAAGAAAACCTTAGTTTTCCGATGGGTTGGTAATCTATCGTTGCCTTTGCTTGATTAAAATGAATATTGTAATTCTTGTTTTCAAAAAATTGAGAGTTGAATCGTTTTCTGCCTATTTTGTATTCCGGAAGGAATGTCCATTTTTTGGATACATTAAGACGCCCGTGTATGGTATTAATTTCCCTTGTCGTTTGATCGATACCCCTTACCCGGAGGGCTTTTCGTTTTTGGTTGTCATATTGGTAATAAAGGCCAAATAACGGATCCGTTTTGTTAAAGTAAAGGGTGTTTTTCAAAGAAGATTTTACCTGAACCAAATTAGAATCTGATACATCTAACTTAAAAGGAAAATATTGCTGCCATCGGTTTCTGTTCAAAACCTTTCTTTTTATTCTTAAATTGGTTTCATTACTGAATTTGCCCACCCATTTTTTTATGCCTTCTTCTTCCCGCCAGACCTTTTTCGGTGTAATCGAAATATTCTCCCGTAATTCATTGGAAATGGAACGAATAAACTCATTGGTGGGCGTGATTACCCTTATAAAGTTGGCTTTATGGTCATTGGCTTCAGTGGCTGGTTGGAATTCATCCAATTCCTGGATTTGATTATTGTTATAATCCTTCCACACGTAATTGCCACGACCTTCACCCCTCACCCTTATAAACTGGTATTCCGATTTTAATTCTTTACCAGACCCAAGTTCATAATAAGTCGAAGTGTTGAATACATCATCCAAAAAATTGTAGTTTCCTTCCAATGCGCCCGTGATGGAAGTCCCTGGTAAATTCTGACTTCTAAAGGTTGAATCCTTTAGTTTAAATTCCCGGTATGTAAGGTCATAATTTAAGTAATTGCCATCCTTCTGGCCTTTCAAGTTTCCTTTTAGGTTAATATTTGTGCCGTTGGTGGCTTTAGTGAATGATTCATTTTTGCTTGGCAAAAAATCCTGTCTTTTGGTATATTTTATTTGATAGGTGTTTTGGAAACTATCTGGGCTCTTCGCCAAAATGTGCCATTTTCTGAAACGGTAACTATTACTGTCCAGAGGAAATTTATTGGCTATTTGATTTTGGGCCTTTTCCCTTTTATACCCTCCACCTAAAGTAATTGGTCCTAGATGGTGCTTCAATTGTCCCTTTTGGCGTAAAAAGGTTGTGCTTTTTTCCTTGCCATTGGGGTTGAAAGACGCTACATTGGTCAAGTTATTTTTCAGGAATAATTCGAAATTCTTCCAGTTCCAATTCAAATTAGCCTTGTGTTTTCTTCCCGTAAAAGTTGTTCCACGTGAAAAGTTATCAAAATGGTAGTTTACTGAAAAGTTGTTGTTGTTATCCAATCCAATCCTGATGTTAGCCAACCTCTCGGTTTTCGGCTTCCACTTTTTTGGATTTTTTAAGGTTCGTTGCCATTTTCTTTGGAATTCCACAGGCCGGTAGCGTTCAATGGGTATAAAAGTTTTGTCATTGTATTCAAAAGAAAAATGGGTTTTGGCTTCCCAGGGGTTCTCTTTGTCAGAAATCTGGAAAGTTTTCTTAAGGAAAGCTTTTGTGGCCTGTCCTTTGTCATCGTTGTTGTCTATTTCGGAGAATGTATTTAAATCCCTGTTACTTCCGGCCCATTCCACACCCGCCTGGAAATTTTCACTGAATTTATATTGGGCTTTTACTGAAGCCATTTGTTGTTTTTTGGGGGTTACCAACTTTTTTACTGGTGCATAGTTGCCTTGAGGTTGGCCATTTTTGGGTTTTATCCAGGCGAATATGCGTCCGTTGGCTTTGGTTGTAATTTGGCGGTAATTGCCATTGTTTCGGCCTACCCTGGTGAAATTCACTTCATACCTTGCTTTATCCGGATTGGTCGAATAAACAAATACCTCTTCAAAACCTAAGGTATCTGTCTTTTTATACATGATTTTGTCCTGGTCAAATTCCTTTTGTTTCTCGCCACTGATTACTGCTTGATCAATACTGTCTCCGACATTTGCCATTTTTTGCTTATCCTTTTTAGATAATTCCTGGAATAAAGGACTGTTTTTATGGTCTTGCTCAGAAAATAGGTTGGTGGATAATTTGAGGTGATCGGTTTTATAAGTACCGTAGGTATGAGCTATTGAACGCTCGTAATTTCTTTTTGAATATTGAAATTCTGCAATTATTCGGTCATACTGCGTAATTAAATGTTTTTTGGTAAATGTTATTTCGCCGGAATTGTAATCAATGGTGTAATCATTCTGCCTTCCCCTTTTTAATTCTTTTCCATTTAAAAAGATCCTTTCTGTTCCTGAAATGATGATTATGTAAGTTTCATTCTCATTACCTTTTAGCTGATAAGGCCCCTGATTACCTTCTCGGGCATTTATTACATTCCTGGCGAATTTTCCACGTGAAAAACCAAGGTCGGCCCCCGCTTCTAAGGTTTTGTTTTCTCCCAGTTCCCAGTTCCCACCAAAACCAATTCCCTGGGATTTTTTGTAAAAATTCATGAAATCAGTTTGGGTGCTTGGTTTCATTTTAAAATCCCCGAGGTTTAAGATTTCATTCTCTGTGGTCAATTTGATAAATACCCTGTCAAAATCCTGAATTTTTGCGGAATTGCCTTCCGGCTCAATGGGCAGGTTTTGGTCTGTAACGGCCCCCTTTATTCCGATTTTTTCTGTCAATTGTCCTGATAGTTGGAGATCCAGGTTTGAGTTTAATGTGAGGTCTTGATTGTTTCCCATTGTAATACCCCTGGCAATGTTACCGTTTCGCTCCAGGCTTTTAAAACCTGTTTTCTCATCCTTGGTTTCCGGTCGATAAATTTTCCGTTTTTTATCAAAGCGAACGGTGGAATCCATTAAGGATTTTGATTTGTGCGAATATTCACGGGTAAAATTTAAGGGAAAGACTCGATAAATTACTTTAAGGGAGTCCTTTATTGGAGGCGATTGCTCCCAAATCAGATAACCTGTGGTATTGTTCAACCGGTAATATTCCGGGTTTAGCTTTTCCCCGGTTCCTTTGTAGATTTTTAAAGAATTTGGAATAATGGTTCCGGTATCTATCTTGATGGAATCCCTTTGGAATGGAAGGGCTTTTTGCCGCTCGTTGCTTATTGACTGTCCTTCTAACCCTGAAGCCAAAAACAAGCCAATGCTTATCCCTGCTACTAACTTGTTCAAGTACCTCATGTTTTTGGCTTTTTATTCCACTATCGGGTATTATGAGGCAATAATTAATAAACCGAAACAGCAGTTTAACCGGGTTTTTGGGTTAAACGGAATTCCATGTAAAATGTTGTGCCCTTTCGGTTAACGGAATCAAACCAGATTGAGCCTTCTGCCCCTTCCACCATTTTCTTTACCATTGCTAATCCTAAACCCGTCCCTGAATTTTTGGTACTAAAATTAGGTTGGAAAATTTTTTCTTTCTTTTCATCCGGAATCCCTGATCCATTGTCTTTTATCCAAAGTTTAATTTTATCTTTTTCCGAATATTGACTGCCAATTGTGATGTGGCCTGTTTGCTCATCCGGAATGGCTTCACGCGCGTTTTTGAGTAAGTTGGTTAAAATCCGGTTAAAATGGTTTTTGTCCAGTTGGATATAGGAATCTTTGGTGTTTAGATTCAGTTCAAAATAAACCCCATTTTGGTTTGTGGCAAAAAATTCCTTTATACTACTTAATTCTTTTTCTACAGGAATGGTTGTTGGTTCACCAAGCTCTATTTGGGCAAAAGCCGAGAAATCCGTGGCGATTTTCGAAAGGTGCTCAATTTGTTGGATAAGAATTTTGCTCACCCTATGGACCTCTTCGGATTCAGGCCCATTTTTGTCACTAAATTGGCCCTGAAGACGCTGGATATTTAATTTCATCGGGGTTAATGGGTTTTTGATCTCATGGGCGACCTGCCGGGCCATTTCCCGCCAGGCTCCTTCTCTTTCTGATTTGGCAAGGGCCTGGGCATTTTCTTCTAACGCATCGATCATTTCATTGTATTCTTTGATAAGGCGACCTAATTCGTCCTTACTTTCCCATTCTATGGGTTTGTTGGCTTGGCCCAATTGGGTTTTCTTTAATTTTTCCCGTATTAATTCCAATGGCCTTGTCAAGGTATTGGAAATGGATAAAGATACCAAAATGACTATCAAGAAGATTAACACATAAAGGTCTACTAAAGTAATGATCAGTGAGGATATTTCATTTTGTAACTTGCTTTCTTTGGAGAAATAAGGCAAGTTGAGAAAGCCGATTATTTGATTTTGGGCATTCCGAATGGGTGCGTATGCCGCCAGATAACTAAGATTGCCGACTTTTTCATTATGGATGAGTTGCGATTGCTTATTAATCCGCATCTGTGAGTAAGCCTCAGCGTTCATTAATTTTGCCTGAATGTTTTTGTTATAAACCCTGGGTTGGGAAGAGGTAATGAGAAATCCATTTAAATCAAAAACATTAATGTCTGCCTGGAACCGGTTTGATAAATTTTTGACGGTTACATAAATTTTTTCCTTGTTGTTGTAAAATTTGGTGCCCTTCGATTGGATTTTTTCCTCAAGAACAGGAAGGATTTGCCTGATTTTATTGCTCAGGTCTTCGTTTAATTTTTGGTTGTAGTCATGGCGAAGGTAATTTACTGTACTTATTCCCACTGTAACCATTACCAAAAGGACCATTACCAGAATGGTAAATTGGATTTTGTGCTGAAATAACAAATTCCGGAACAGGCCAAAATGTCCATTTTTTAATTCTTCAAAGATGTGTGAGAAGGATTTGATTTTATGGAAATTCCAACGCTGGATTCCGATTAAAGCCATGGCCAATAGGAAAAAAGCCATGAACAAAATGGAAAAAACCGATAATTGGTGTAGGCTGCCCGGTGCTTCTTTACTGATAATGACAAAGGTATTATGGCTGGCTTTGTGGAATAAATGGGAATAATTCCCATCCTCAAACTGGTAGAATACCTTTTCTTTGTTATTAATGTCGGTGGTAACAGGATATGGGTAGTCACCCTTCTGGGAAATAAGCCGGTTATTTTTGTAAATGGCGTGGGAATAATCTTGGAGTTGACTTTTTGTTTTTAATTCTTTTTCAAGTAAAAGTTCCGGATAAATACTTTCTTCATGGAAGACTTTCTTTTTCAATTCAATGACTAAGGTGCTTTTTATACCGCCAAGCAGGTTAAAATCATAAATTGCTAAATAAGTCGGAGTGGCGCCTGTTTTGTTTATAAAATTTAAGTTTTTACCAGGGGTTTTTAAACCGTACTTATCGATGAGTTTTTGAAAGTAATCCAATGATTTATTGGATTTACTTTTATAAGGGACTTCACCGTATTTAAACGTGTGGATCTTCAAATCGTACTTGTTTAAGTAACGGCTGAAATAAAGCTTCTGGATTCTTTCTGTTAAAAAAGTTTTGGGTAAAATGGGGTTGAAAAAGAAATTTTTAACGTACTTATCATTCTTTATTTCACGTGAAACGTTTTGGAAAAGTTGCTCGGCCACCACATCTCTTTGATAAGTAACCTTGGTTGCCATTTGTTTTTTGCGGTTGAGCTCTTTTCCCTGGTTGAATTGTATAAGGTGGAAAGCCACAAAAACGCTACAAGAAAGGACAAAAAAAGTTAAGGGTCCGTAAGCATATGGTGTTTGCGGTTGCCAGACCCAAAAACCCGTCCATAATACAAGGCTGAACAGGCCGGCAAAATAATTTGGCAAAGCCGAAAAGGAAGTCAATAATTGGTAACCCAGTATTACTAATATCGCGCTAACCAGAAGAAACTTGAGGTTATAGGAAAGGTGATTTTTAACTTGGTTGAAAGCCCAGCTTGTCAGTACCACTAAATTGTAAAAAATTAAGAAAATAGCCACAACGCCAACCAATGACAAAAAGGTTAGGTCATAAAACTCCTTAATGTCCCAGTTAATATCGGATTTTAAAACAAGAGTTCGGATGATAACCGCTGAAAAATGGGCTAAAACGATGGTGCCCACAAAAAAACCCAATGGAATCAGAAAACTTTTGGCAGCTTTCCGTTTTATGGGCAGCGGAAAGTATTTACGGATATAATGGAGAAGAATGGTTAAAAAAACCAACACAATGAAAAAATTCCCCAATGAAGAAATTGGGCTCCCCGCCTTGAAGATGGAGCTATTAAATAAAGGTTGACTAAAAAGGCTTAGGGGCCATTGCCCGAACAGCATATCTAATACGACCACCAAAAATATGCTGATAAATAAAGTAAACGCCTTACCCTTTTTTCTTTGGAAAAAATAAATGTTTAAGCGGCGGGAAAAACCAAAGATCAGAAACAAAAAAGCGGAGGCAAAAAGCCAAACCGGCCAATCAGTTGGAGAAGTTTTTTTGGCTTTAAGCAAAGAGAATAAATAATGACCATTTTGGGAATAAATGGGTTTACCCTTTTTATGATTAATGGCGATGTTGAAATAAGCTTCCAGCTCGTTGCCAATGGTTATATGGTTTTTAAGGTACTCATTTTGGATGGAAAAGTCCATTTTAACCGGAATAAGGGCTGCGAAAAGCAACTGATCATGATATTGGGTTTTTTGAAGGTAATATCCGTTTCCCAAATGGTTAACCGTTAATTGGTCCACTTTTGAAGGATGTAATTTGGGTAAGGTGGTGTTATCACTCCAAAAAATTAATTGCCGGTTTTGGTAAATGTAAAGCTTGATCCCTTTTTTACGGGCTTTTTTAATATAAGGGCCAAAATTTTCCCTTAAATTCCTATAGTGGCTGGTGTCGATTTTTTCAAAAAAATCGTTGATGGTTTTTTCCTTCTGGTAAATGGTCTGTTGAATGGCTTCAGGCTTAGTTTGTGTTTGCCAGTAATGGTAAACAGGAAGCCCCAGGTATTCGGTAAAAACGGCCAAAAAGAGAAGGCTTAGGCCGATTACCAATAAGGGTTTTTTTCTTATTATCCTTTGCAAGGAATACTTTTTATTTTTCCTGAAATAAGGAATAATTAAAGGGAAAGGTTTCTAAATCAAAAATTTAAGGAAAGTACGACATGAAACATGCCATTAATTTCTTGCGCTTCGCCTTTTCTTTATGATTTGCTCGCTGAGAAAGGACTCATAGATGGCACTTTGGATATCTGTTCTAACGTCCATTTTAATGAGTTTTCGGTTCTTTCTGGTTGGGTGAACCCGGTTTGAAAGGAATACGTAGACCAAGTCGTGACGTGGGTCGGCCCAAACACAGGTGCCCGTAAAGCCTGTGTGGCCAAATGTTGAAGCAGAAGCCAGGTCACTGGTCGGGCTAATCTTATCCGGTCTTAATTCGGGCTTATCAAAACCCAGCCCTTTCCGATTATCCTCATATTGCTTGCTGGTGAATTTTTTAATGGTGGGCCAGCTGAAATAGCGCTTACCACCATAACTTCCGGCATTTAGCAGCATTTGCATCAGTTTGGCCATATCGTTGCTATTGCTGAATAGGCCGGCATGACCGGCTATACCCCCTAACATGGCTGCTGCGGGATCATGAACGTAACCGTGAATTAATTGATGCCTGAAATAATCATCTTTTTCGGTAGGAATGATGTGCTTCAAAGCAAAATGTTGGCGCGGAAGGAATCTGGTTTGGTTCATCCCAATGGGTTCATAGAAATTCCTGTAAAGGTACTTTTCAAAAGGAACTTGGATCAATTGCTCAACCAGCTTTTTCATATAGAAAAAGCCCAGATCACTGTAACGGTAGTTTCCCCTTCCTTTGACATCTGATTGGGTGATTCTTTGCCATATACTATCTTGATAGTCCTCTTGTAGGTGTAAACCTTGCGCCACCTTAACCGAATAAAAGCTGTTGGGATTGTAACAATAATTCGAATCACAAAACCCCTGCTTATTCAATGTGTATTTGTAAAAAGGAATCCAGGCCACTAATCCGGCTTGGTGGGTAAGTATTTCTTTTATTTTCAGGTCTGATTTTAAGGAATCAATGTTTTCAGTTAGATATTGCCCGATTGAATCGTTTATGTTAATCCGCCCAATATCATGGAGCCGCATAACGGCTAACATGGTAGCGGCTATTTTGTTAACGGAAGCTATGTCATATTTGTCTCTTAAAATTACAGGGCGCTTTTTGTCATAAGTATGGTACCCAAAAGCTTTATGGTAAATGACATTTCCCTCCTTTGCTACTAATATCTGGCAACCGGGTGTTGCTTCTTTATCAATGGCTCTTTGAGCCAGAGAATCTATTTTGTCATTAAGTACACCGGAAGATATGCCCACACTTTCCGGAAGGTTATAGGATAGCCGGTTAATGGGTTCAATTTTTAATCCGGCTCCTTCATTAAACTTATTTTTAACGCTAACCGGTAAGCGGCCATTGATCTCTAAAGCCCCAAAAATACCTTCTCCTACCTTTTTCTGGAAAACTTTACCATCCTCGTAGGCTTGCAATAGGCCTTCATTATGGTTTAAAAATTTTAAGGCATAAGGGGAGCCAAAATTCACCATTATATTTTTGGTGCCCTCTGCCAGCCGGTTTATGTAATCAATGGTTTGGTTGCTTAACCCGAAATCATCCACATCATATTCGTTTAAGTTATGTAGACTCAGTATTACCTTGTCAAAATCCATTAACTTCTGACGCAAAACAGAAAAATCCATTTTGCTGGGATTTTTGGGTAGTGAAAAGGAGGTAATATCGGTGTATTGCTTAAGCTTTTGATGAAAAGGGTTATTTTTCTCTGCGCCGATACTGACAGCCGCATAATCCTTGAGGGCAAGTTCCTCAATGGGTAAAATATTGGCTTTGTTTTTAAGAGCCGTTAGGGCTTTTTCAACCAATCTATTTTTTAAAAACTGATGCTTTTTTTGATTAAGGTCATCGATTAATCCTTTCTCCTTCACAGGTTTAAATTGATCTAATCCTGCCCGGTATTTTGCCTGTAAAATCCGTTTAACGCTTTTATTTAACCGAGCCTTTTTGATCTCTCCTTGCTCGATGGCTTTTCGGATGGTTTTTACTGCAGTGGGAATATTTTTGGAGAAAAGCAAAACATCGTTGCCGGCTTTAAGGGCTCTTTTTTCAATTTCACCTACCGGAAAATGGTTGGTTACACCTTTCATATTCAGGGCATCCGTGAATACCAGCCCGTCATAGCCCATTTTTTCCCTTAATAATTTCTTGATGATATTGGGTGAAAGGGAGGATGGGAGGTTCTCCCGGCTTTCGTAGGCAGGAACAGAAAGGTGGGCTGCCATTATACCGGCTGTATTGGCCTTTATTATTTGCCGGAAAGGATAAAGCTCAAGGTTTTCCAGCCTTTTTTTACTATGGGGAATTTCCGGAAGGCTTAAATGGGAGTCCTGGTCTGTATCCCCGTGGCCGGGAAAATGTTTGCCTACGCCTATCACCTTATTTTCCTGCAAACCATTAAGGTAAGCTTTACTTTTTTGGGCAACCTTTTTCTTGTTTTCCCCGAAAGAACGCATATGAATAACCGGATTTCCGGGGTTGTTATTGATATCCACAACCGGGGCAAAATTGATATGGACGCCCAATCTTCGGCATTGTTCCGCAATAGCAGAACCCATGTCGTAAACCAGGGAATCATTGGGAATGGCCCCCAATGTCATTTGTTTGGGAAATGCCATGGTACTGTCAAGCCGCATGGATAATCCCCATTCCGCGTCCATGGCAATGAGTAAAGGTACATTAGCCTGTTGCTGGTAGTAATTGGTTAACTTGGCTTGTTTGGTGGGAGAACCCTGAAAAAAGATCAATCCCCCAATATGGTATTCTTGAATCAATTGGGTGATGTTTTGCTTATGCCTTTCTCCCTTATTGGAATAAGCCGCCACCATGAAAAGTTGCCCTATCTTCTCTTTAAGGCTCAGGGTTTGGAATACGGAGTCCACCCATTCGTTGGACTCATCAGTCGGATTTTTCTGATTGGTGCTTGCCTCATGAAAATCCTCTTTACCCCCTTTCAGTGAAACCCCTGTGATTAGCATAAGGATAAATATCCCGGACCTGGAAAAAACTTTTGCCATTTTGCCTCTTTTTGTCACTGCCTATAAGGTTTAAAGTTTAACCAAAGAAACCTAAAAGTTCAGCGAAACCTTAACATGGTTAAGCCTTTAATGGGTTGCAAAATACAAACCGATTTCAGCCCAAATTATTGCCAAAAATAAAAAAGGTTTGTTTAACATATGGCTAATCAAAATTATGATGGGAATAAGGTGTTGCCTGAGAGCAGAACGAATAAAATTAGGAGAAATGGCCTAAAAAAGCTTGAGGGTTCAATGTTTTGGGCTGCTATTCAGGTTTTAACGCATTTAAGGCGTTTATCCCTTATGGCTTTTCGTCCTCTTAAGAGATTTAAATGGAAGATTTTAAAAATACTGACTATAAGGGTTTTTTGACATTGGAAAATGACTTGACCAATGCCCTTCAGCCCCAATGTGAAATTTAATACGGGAGTTTCCCTGTTTTAAACTTGCCTCAACTCAAAATCAGAGTGATTTTTATGGAGGAAGTCCGGGAAAGTGTCTGCGCGCATCCCGATACGCATGGTTTCTAACGGAATGACTTCCTGCGGGGCAATATTGCCAAGATTCACATTCTGGCCGAGAAGCTTAATAAACCAGACTTGTTGAGGCTTTTTAGGGGCTTCCCAGATGATTTTTCGCCCGTCAATTTGTGTAAGGATCTCATCCACCAAACCTGAACGCACTTCACCGGTTTCCCTGAATATACCGACTGTACCACTTTCACGGGCCTCAGCAATGACCTTGTAGCTACCGGCTTCGTATTCTTTTTTCATTAGTTCAATCCACTTATACGGAGGAATAATGGTTTCCGCATCTTTGGAACCCACTTCGGAAAGGACGGTAAAGTCCCTGCTAAGATCCTTGATAAATTCGCATTTTTTATCATGCGGGATCAGGAGCGAACCATCGGAGACTTCCGTATATTCAATTTTATACCGTTCCATTAAGCGCTTGTAATCCTCGTATTGATTTCGGATCACAAACGCCTCAAAGAGGGTTCCCCCAAAATATGCCGGAATATGGGCATTTCTATACACTTGCAGTTTATTTTCCAGGTTAGGGGTGACAAAAGCACTTCCGAATCCTAATTTGACCATGTCGATATATTCACCCGCAGTTTCCAGCAAGTCTTCCACCATCTTACAACTCATACCCTTATCCATTACCATGGTAAGGCCGTAATCCCGATCTTTCTGTGTCCTTTCCGGAATATCTTTAAGCTCGAAGTTTATGGACATAATGTTTACTTGTTATAATTTTCAATAAAATTCATAAACCAAGTATTGTGCTCCAGGTGCGGAAAATATTCAAGTAACCAGGCGCGGCCTTCCGGTTCAAGCCTTAAACCACTATCAAGGAAATAAGAGGCTTCATCTTTTTCCCCTTCATCAATCAGGATACCGCTAAGCAGGAAGTATAATTCCTCGGAATCGGGATTGATTTTTATGCCTTCTTTTAAGAGGTCAATCCCTTCCTGCCCCTGGTTTTGTTCGTAAAACATCAAGCCGAATTCGATCCAGGCCTCTATAAGGGATGGTTCTAATTCCAGGGTTTTACGATAACTTTCCTTTGCCTTTTCTTCATTACCGATAAAATTATAACTGTCGGCAAGGGCAAACCAATATTCCTCTTCCTGGTCCTTGATTTTAATGGCTTTTTCCAGGAAGGGAATCGCCTGCCGGTATCGCAATTCCTTTTGATAGGAAATGCCTAAGCCATACCAAGCATCTCCATAATCACCATTGATTTCAATCGCTTTTTTGTAGTATTCCCGAGCGTAGTCCTGTTTATTCTGGAATTGATAGCAATCCCCTATCTGGGTATAAGTAGGAGCATTCGGACGGGTATAATGAATATATTGGGAGAAATGGCTTAAAGCTTTATGGTAATTCTCCTGCTCCATGTAAACCTTTCCCAGGTATTGATGGCCGGGTGCATAATCTTCCTTAATGACGACTGAAAAATCAAAAGCTTCAGTGGCTTTTTCAAGCAAACCTATTTTTTGATAAAGCAGGCCTAAGTTAAACCAGGCTTGGTAAGCATACGGATTTTCATCGATAAATTTTTGATAGAACTCAATGCTTTTTTCCGGCTCGTCTTGTTGGTCATAGCAGTAAGCAAGCTCGTAAAGGGCTTGTTTGTTATCAGGATTATGGTTTAAAGCTTCTTTCAGGCATTCTATTGCTTGGTCAAATTTGTCCCAGCCTTCATAGGTAAAAGCTTTCAGGAGGTAAATTTCATCCTTATTGCCTTGTAAGTCAAGGGCTTTATCATAGCTTTCAATGGCTTTGGAGAAATGCTCCATGTCCTCATAAACACTGGCTAATAACAAGTAAATATCGTAATTACCCGGTTCTAAAATCCTGGCCTTTTGTAATAAATCAAGGGCTTCTTCATAAGCTTGGTCGAACAGTAACAACTCAGCTTTTCTGGTCAGGAAATTAACCACATAAGGGTGTTGTTGAATCGCAGTATCCGTAACTTCCAGGGCTTTTTGAAGTTTGTTTTTGTTCAGGTAATACTCTATGATGTTCTCAAACTCCTCACTTTCCAGAAAAAAGCTTTCGTTATTCCGCTGTAACCGTTCGTATCGGTTTACCAAATCCCTGGTTTCCCCTTCAAAGCTATTTTCGAACTCTTCCATTGAACCATGGCTTTTGTTTAAGCAAATGTAGAAAAAAATGAAAAAAAAAGACCAAGGGAGGCATTATTGGGTGCCCGACATTTTTTCCGTATAAAAATCTTGGAAATAGCTAAAGCTTTCAAAAGTTCTTCATTGTCAATTTTAGGTTAATTTCGTCAACCCTAACAAAACCTTACAGTATGTATTTCAAGGGAAAATTTCCTTTTGGGGTAATCGGACCATTTCTCATTGCATTGCTTCTCATGATGGCATTGCCTGGCAAAAGCCAGAACGAATGGCAACAAAGGATCGATTATGACATAAGGGTAAAATTGAATGACAAGGATCACTTTCTAAACGGAAGGGCAAAAATCACCTATTTTAATCACTCGCCTGATACCCTTGAAAAACTTTATTTCCATTGTTGGCCCAATGCCTATAGCAGTAAAGGAACGCCTTTTGCCCGCCAGAGGATTGAAAACCGGGCGACCGACTTCTTTTATGCGGAGAAGAAAGCCATGGGTTTTATGGATTCGTTAAAATTTACCCGTAGAGGTGATACCCTGGCGCATAAATTTGAGGACAAGCACAATGAAATGGGCGTTTTGCATTTGGATGAACCTTTGCTCCCGGACGAAAGCATAACGATCGAAACCCCTTTCCGGGTGAAAATCCCGAAGAATTTCTCAAGATTAGGGCATAAAGGCCAATCTTATCAAATAAGCCAATGGTACCCTAAGGTTGCCGTTTACGATGAGGAAGGATGGCACGCTATGCCATACCTCAACCAGGGAGAGTTTTACAATGATTTCGGTCAATACCGGGTGGCTATTACCCTGCCGGCCAATTATAAGATTGGGGCCACAGGGAAACTTCAAAACCCTAAAGAAAAAGCTAAGCTTATCCGGGAAGATAGCATTACCCGCGCTATGATGCCCTTTGACAAAAGTGCTCCACAGAATACGCCCGAATCAAAGGATTCCCTTAAAACCTTGGTTTTTAAGCAAGACCGTGTCCATGATTTTGCCTGGTTTGCGGATAAACGATTCCGGGTTTTAATGGATACTGCCAAGATAGCTCCTCAAGATAAAGCCATAATCACCTATTCCTTTTTTCTGCCCAGGAATGCCAAAGATTTTGAAGAGTCCCCTAAGTATATCAGTCAAGGACTTAAAACCCTTTCTCGGCAAGTGGGGCCTTATCCTTATAATACTTTTACAGTGGTCAATGGGGCTATAACCGCTGGTTCTGCCATGGAGTATCCAACGGTTACGATAGTGTCCAATAATAATCCACCGGCGGATATTTTCCACGAAATAACACATAATTGGTTTCAGGGTGTATTGGCTTTTAATGAAAGAAAGCACCCCTTATTGGATGAAGGCTTAACTTCTTTTTACCAACACCGCTATTTCGAAAATTGGTCTGATCCTGACTATTTCAGTAGCGAATGGTCTTTTGGAATGAACCAAATCCCCGTTGATGGCCAAAATTTGATAAAAAAGTATATTGCCCATCATCAGGATCGAATAGCGAAAGATCAAGCTCAAACCCTTAAAAGCAGTCAATTCACAAAGCTGAATTATTGGGCTATGATTTATGGGAAAACGGCTTGGCTATTTCAGTACCTTTATGGCTATTTGGGTAAGGCCCTTTTTGACCAAGCCATGGAGGCCTTTTACCAAAAATACCAGTTTGGACATCCTGATCCAAAGGATCTTGAAGAAACTTTTGAAGACCAAAACGGGCAAAATTTGGATTGGTTTTTCCGGGGGTTGTTGAAAGAGAGGAAGGAACTGGATTATGCCATAAAGGGATTCGGCAATGATGAAAAATCCAAAGTAAGGATTCAAAATAAAGGTGAACTAAAGGCCCCTTTTCTGCTTACCCTTTTTAAAAATGATTCTTTGGTGGCCAGGGAATGGAAAAGTGGTTTCAAAGGAGAACAGTTGGTTAAGTTGCCCAAAAAGGATTTTGACAAAGTAAGGATCAATCCCTTTAATTGGGTGCCTGACCATAACCATCGGAATAATACATTGTTCCGGACGGGGATTCAAAACCTCTGGGATCCTATCAAGCCCGAATTTGCTTCTAACTCCACGTTACCCGGAAATAATAAATTGCATTATTTACCGGCTTTGCAAGCGAATGGGAGTGACGGTTTTATGCTGGGAGGTGTTGTTAGCAATTCTCTACTTCCCCCTCAAAACTTTGAAATGTTAGTGGCCCCCTATTATGGTTTTAGGAGCAAAAATTTAGTAGGTTCAGGGCTTATTACCTACAACCTATATGGTCAAAATCCCCGGAAATGGCACAACTTTGAAATTGGCGTTAAAGGCAAACGATTTTCCTATGAAAATGAACCGAAGGCCTTGGCTTATTCAAAACTAGCCCCTTTTGTTAGCTACCAATTTAAAAGCAAACCTTTAAGAAGGAGTGGGCTTAATACGGTTACCTTACGTAGTAACTGGCTTTGGCGGGAGGATTTCTTATACAATCAGGAGAAGGATGAGGGGGAGCAGAAATTGAATAAATATTATGTCAATGAGCTCAAATACCGGTTCGAAAATCAAAATACGCTCTTCCCGCTTAAATCAGAAATTTCCGTTCAGCAACACAAGGATTTTGTGAAGGCTTCTCTGGAATTAAAAGGGAGCACCCCTTATGAGAAGAAAAATCAGCGCTTCAGGTGGCGTTTTTTTGCCGGGAAATTTTTGCACAAAAAGGATAATTTGGCCGGGGAATACACCTTTCTTTTGGGTAACCGGCTTCCTGCCTTCGAAACGCCCTATACGGATTTTCGTGATAAGCAGGACTATCTCTATGAACAGAGTCTATTAGACCGGGGCGCCAGAAAAGGTGCTTTGGCTAACCAGGTATGGTTAAACGATGGTTTTTTTAAGGCCCCTACTGCGTTCGGAAATTCCCGGGATTGGCTTGTTAGTCTAAACCTGATGACATCCATACCCGGCAAAACACCTCTTAGGGTTTTCGCTGATATAGGGACTTCCGCCTCATTAATCAATGATAATAACCTTGGCAATATCAGTTACGATGCTGGTGTAGCCCTTGTAATCTGGAAGGATGTTTTGGAATTTTACTATCCCGTGTTTTTCTCAAATGACCTTGAAAACGTAATGGATAATAATGGCATCAATGGTTGGGATCGCTTGCAATTCCGCCTGGACATCAATCCTTATAGATGGCTTGAATGGCGGGAAAAATTGAATGAAACGGGTTTACTTTAAGGTTTTTTAAACGCTTGATTGAGGAAAGTTATTCCAAATATCTTGTACCAATAGTTAAGTTGGTTAAATGAAGAAACTGGGAAAGTTTACAAACGAGTCTAATCTCAGAACTCCTAACCTTTTCGTAAACGAATACGTCCCCTATCAGTACTCAAAGCCTCTAAATCTGTCTCGTTCCTTTATAACAGAATTTTTTTTCTATAAATTTCTCTTGGCCCCAGTTTTCAATGTAGGGGGTGTATTTAAAGTCTTTTTTGAGAGAAAAATTTGAGTAGTACTAAAATTTAAATTTTGGTTCTACAATGAATTTTATGGAAATGTTTTTGAGAAGTTTTGATCTAATA